>CAIOYU010000343.1 GCA_903862565.1 uncultured Actinomycetes bacterium
AATGGATCGCGGGAGCGAATCGCGATTAAAATCGCGGGCTTGCGCCGCTCCGGCGCGCCCGATGGCAGCCAATCCGTACGCAGGACCAGCCCTCAGGTTTGCGGCGTGTTGGCTGAGAGGTGTTGGAGCACAGCGTAGGAAGCGGTGATGCGTGCGGCATTGGGGAACTTCTTGTTCGCCAGCATGACGATGCCGATTCGCCTGTCGGGTACGAACGCTGCGTAGGCACCGAAACCGTCGGTGGACCCGGTCTTGTTGAACAGCGTCGGCCCCAGCGGAGGCCGCCCGGTCAGAGGCGTTGCCGGGTTGGGTTGTGTGGCAACGGTATCGGCGTTGCCAGCCAGTAGCTGATCCAGGGTCACCGGGTAGGGGTACTGCTCCCAGCCCAGTCCCTGGACCATCTCGCCGACCTTGAAATAGCCGACGTGGGTTCCCTCGACGGCGTCGCGGAGGGGAGCTTCAAGACTGGTGGGTGCGATATTGGCCTCGATGAAGCGGAGCATGTCCGTTGCGGTGGACCTCACGCCGTAGGCTTCGGCGTCGAACACACCCGGATTGACGTGGATGGGGTCGTTGGTGGCGCTGTATCCCCATGCGTAGTGCTCCATCTGGTCGCCCGGCACGCGGATGTAACTGTTGGACAGTCCCAGTTTCGGGAAAATCTGGTCTTGGACCAGTTCAGTGAAATCGTCGTTCATCGCCAGGGCGGTGAGGTAGCCGAGTAGCCCGATACTGGGGTTGGAATAGCGTCGCTGTTGGCCGGGGGCAGCATCGGGTGTCCACCGCGAGAAGTACGTTCGCATCGCGGGGTCATCGGTGACGGACGGCGGAAACTGCAGCGGCAGCCCGCCGGCTGTGTACGTTCCCAGGTTGAGCAGGCTGGCCTCGTCGATGGGTCGCCCACCAAGTTCCGGCATCTGTGTGCTGGGGTGGTCACTCAGGGACAGCGAGCCCAGTGCCTGCGCATAGGACGCCAGGGTCGCGGTAAAAGTCTTACTGATCGAACCGATTTCGAATATGGTGTGCGGTGTGACGGCGGCACCGCTCTGCCGGGAGGCCACGCCGTAGCTGAAATAACGCTGGCGGCCGTCGACCGTCACCGCAACAGCCATTCCGGGTATGTCGAACTCTGCCAGCAATGGGCGAAACGCAAGATCAACGGCGGCCGTCAGATCATCCCGGACGAGAGCCTTGGGAGCGCACGCCAGCGCGCAGGAGACGATGACCGCCAGCAGTGGCGTGACCAGTTTCGTAAGCGTTCGCACCATGGCTCCTCAGATGGTGCCCACGTCGTCCCCGGCGGGTTCGGTGTCCTCATCGAAGCCCTGGTCGGCCCAGTCAACGGAGTCTCGCGGCTCCCCTCCCAGACGGGGATCGTCGTCGCTGCTGTCGCTCTTGGGTCGCATTCCAGAAATGTTAGGCCCACCGCCCGCTGACCGATTTGGCGCACTTGGGAGCGAAAGGCCAACATCGGGTGAACTCTGCTACGGCAGAGGGCTATTCGTCACAATAAGTACACCGAAACAACATCCGGGGGCAGCGTATTCGCCATCAACCTGTACGACTGTGCAGGTTGTGAGCGCTACTTCCGTTCTCATCGCCCCTGAAAACACCGATCCCCGCCGTTTCGCCGGCCCGCAGTACACACTTCTCCTGGCCTCTGATCCCACTCTCATCGAGGCAGCGCAACGGCTGCGATATGACGTCTTCTCCACTGAACCGGGCTTCACTCTCCGCAACGAGAGCGCTATGGATGCCGACAGGTTCGATCAGCACTGCGACCACATCCTGGTCCGTGAGGACCATTCCGGTGAGGTGGTCGGCTGCTACCGCATGCTTCCCCCACCCGGCGCCATCGCCGCCGGCGGTCTCTACACAGCAACGGAATTCGACATCCGCGCCCTCGATCCGCTCCGGCCGTCGATGGTCGAGATGGGGCGTGCAGCAGTACGTAGCGACCACCGCAACGGTGCCGTGATTCTCATGATGTGGGCGGGCATCCTGGCCTATCTGGACCGCTGCGGCTACGACTTTGTCATCGGATGCGTCTCGGTTCCGACACACAGTGTGGGACCTGCAGGCAGTGTCGGACCTGCCGGTAGCCAACTGCGTGGAATCCGCGACCTCGTGCTCAGTCGGCACCGAGCGGATTTCGCCGTTCACCCGTTCCGTCCCGTCGTGATCGACGGCCGTGACCTCGATAGCATCGCGCCGCCAGCACAGACGACCCTTCCTGCGCTGTTGCGGGGCTACCTGCGCCTCGGCGCACAGATCTGCGGTCAACCGGCCCATGATCCCGCATTCGGCGTCGGGGACTTTCCCGCACTGCTGGACAAACGCCGGGCTGATCTGCGCTACCTCACCCGATTGAGGGCGGCCGCCCAGGCCAGCCAGGTCGGTGCACCATCACAGGAGGGCCAGTGCTGACGACCGCCAACGACCATTCGTGGCTGCCCAGAACGTCCTGCACCGAAGACTGTGTTCGCTCCGGACTCGGTCCGCGCGGACATCGCGTCCCGGAGGCCATCCGGGGGGCTCGCCGCATCACGTTGACGGCGTTGGTGTTTATGGCGCTGCCTCTGCTCGCGCTGCCACTGCCGGGCCATATGCAGGCGAAAAGGTTCTACTGCCGGATGGTGCTGCGCTGCCTCGGGATCCGCATCACCCTGTCCGGCGGCCCGATACGCAACCTGCGCGGCATGCTGGTGGTCAGCAACCATGTGTCGTGGGTCGACGTGTTCGCCATCGGTGCGGTTCTGCCCGGCTCCTTCGTGGCCCGTGCCGACCTGATCGACTGGCCGGCCGTCGGGCTCGCGGCAAGGATGGCCAACATCATCCCGATCGACCGTCATAGTCTGCGGCAACTTCCCGCCGTCATCGACGCGGTGAACCGGCGACTGTGTGCGGGACACACGGTGGTCGCCTTCCCTGAAGGGACCACCTATTGCGGGCGGGATCACGGCCAGTTCCGGCCGGCGCTGTTCCAGGCCGCTATCGACGCCGGCCGGCCGGTGCGGCCCCTGCGCCTGACCTATCACCACCGGGATGGCAGTACCTCGACCGCGACGGCTTTCCTCGGGGAGGACTCATTGTGGGAGTCGATCAAGCGCATCGTTCGCGCTCGGCGGACCGTAGTCCACGTCCAGGTGCGACCGCTGCAGTTACCCGAAGTCGTCCGTAGCCAGTTGGCCGCGCGGTGCCACGCGGCAGTCCACGTTCGGGCCGAGCCCCAGACCACTGCCGACCCAATCAGCAATCGAGGATGACCGGGACGGAATCTCGAGTTCCAGAAAACGGTTGCCAGCCAGTTACTTCCGAACCGAATGCATCCAGAGGGCAACATCGATTCTGCGCAGACGACTGACATCTTCGGGAACGTTGTCACAGGCGTTTGCGATAAAACTACGACGGGCCTCGTCGACGAGTTGGTCGTGCATCGTCACCCAGAATCGGCTCTTCGCCGGTTTGAGGACGTATTTCACTTCCCTGTCGAGGATCGGGATGAGCCGTGGCCCGCTCACTCGCGCCTCCGTTCATCGAACCTTTGCCGGCTTGTCGAGTCCAGTCGGCCTTCTTGTCAAGGCGATGTCACCGATGGGTGGTTCAATGGCGCACTACGGTAGGGCCCCGTGTGCACGTAGAGCAGATCAACGGTGCTCCTGGACAAAGCAATTCACGAGTGCGATGGCTCAAACCGTTGCTCCCGGACGAAATGAACGGAGAAGCAATGCACTCTCGGATGTCCCGTGCCCTCTCAATCATCGCGGTGGCGGTGGCGATCGGTGCCTGCGCGGGGCCGCACACGACGCCGAAGGGCAAAAGCGCCGCAGCGACGGGCGGCGCAGTGCCTGGCCGACGGGGCCGATCCGATAGCCACCGCGGCCACTGATGCCCCGCGCCAGCCGAGTCAGTTGCGCGTCAGGCAGGCCGAAGTGGGTGATGGTCTGCACCGACCGGGTGACCACCTGCGCCACTTCGTGCGCTTCTGTGATCGCGGCCAAGGGATCAGCGGTCCGGCTGACGTCCAGGGCGGCAGAGAAACGCTGGTAGTTCGTCGTGATTCACCACTGGACGCTCATCAGTCAACGCTTCGGCTAGCGTGTGCAGGGCCAGCCGTTTTCGACCCTCTGACCTGGTGGGCGCGGAGGGTTTCGAACCCCCGACCGCTGGTGTGTAAAACCAGAGCTCTACCACTGAGCTACACGCCCCGTGCCCGGGAAATGACGTTCTCGCCGTGCCCGGGCAGGTTACCCGGCAGCTGTCCGGGTTGCGAAATCAGGCTTTCAACTCGGCCAGGGCGTCGGTCCACACCTTCTGATCACGGGCCTCGCCGGGCTGTTTGCATTCGGCGAACCGGACCACCCCGGCGCGGTCGATGACGAAGGTGCCCCGGTTGGGAAAGCCGGCGTCGCCGTTGAACACCCCGTAGGCCTCGGAGACGGCACCGTGCGGCCAGAAGTCGGAGAGCACCGGGAAGGTGAATCCACTCTCGGTGGCCCAGATCTTGTGGGTCGGCGACGGCCCCACCGAGACCGCCAGCGTCGCGGTGTCGTCATTGTCGTAGTCGGGCAGGTGATCGCGGATCTCGTCGAGCTCGCCCTGGCAGATTCCGGTGAACGCCAGCGGGAAGAACACCAGCAGCACGTTCTTGCGGCCCCGGAAGTCGCTCAGACTCACCGGCTGGCCGTTCTGGTCCTTGAGGGTGAAGTCCGGCGCTTCGCTACCGACGGCCAATGTCATGAATGTCTCCCTGCCGCTTTGGATTTCGGCTGAACCAACCGACTTCCACTCCAGTCGCCCAGATTGGCCGACGACGTCTGCATCAGCCCGGCGGTCGGAGCCGACTCGGCGATCTCCGCCGGCCGCACGTGGCCAGGCTTGCCGGTCTTGGGTGTGAGCACCCAGATGATCCCGTCCTCGGCCAGGGGCGCGATGGCGTCCATCAGACGGTCCACCAAGTCCCCGTCGTCGTCGCGCCACCACAACAGCACCACGTCGACGACGTCGTCGGCATCCTCGTCGAGCATCTCGCCGCCAGACGCATCCTCGACGTCGGCGCGGATGTCGTCATCGACGTCCTCGTCCCAGCCCAGCTCCTGAACGATCTGATCCTGTTGGATGCCCAGCCTCTGGGCGTAGTTGCGCCCGCTGTCATCCGCGGCGACCACCGTCGGCCTCTCCTTTCACTCGTGCTCGTTTGACTGCTTTGATCGCCTATCGTCGCATGACTGCGATTGATTATTTGTAGGTGGCGTCACACAACCGCAAAGCCTTGGACCTCGCGTCGTTGAGTTCGCCGATGATCTGGTTGAACTGGCCGGGCCCGGCGTGCTTGGTGATCGCGTCCGCAGTCGCATTCGCGTTGTCCACCCAGGAGGTGAAGGCGTCGACCAGATCCTTCGGCACGATATCGCTGATGCTGCCGTCAACGGCCTCGGCGCTCTGCTCCAGTGCGTCGATCGCCGGACCCTCGGTGGACGCCATGTCGCCGCCCTCCTGGTTGAACGCGGTGACGTAGGCGTTGACCGCGTCGATGGCGTCGGCACTGGTGGTCGCCAAGGTCTCGCAGGCGGTGTGCATGGCCTGGGTGGTCAGCGAAGCCTGCCGTTCGGACTCCCGCGCGCTGGAACTGGCCACCGACTGCGACGACGAGACCGACACCGACGTCCGGTACGCCGGAGCATCGGAGGCGTTGACGGTGGCGTCTCCTCCGGTGACGGTGGTACAGCCCGCGGTAGCCAGAGCCACCAACGCGACCAGAGCGCAGCCCCCGGCCAGTGGGCCACCGAATTCACCGGATAGGCGAAGCCGGCGGGGACTTCTGATCAGCACCCGGCAGAGGTTACCGGGTCGGTTGCGCCGCGGGGGTTTCAGCACGGGGCGACGTGTCAATTTGGCACAGAGCACTCGGCGGTTTATTCAACGTCGCGACTCTGCGCCGTGAGCGACGCAAGTGCGGCACGATAAGTCCCACACGCCCGATCCATGCCACACAGAACCATCGAGGAGCGGAAAAGTTGACCACCGAGTTCGCGCGCGACGACCGGATGAAGAGCGCTATGAGCCCCAACGAATCCGACCGGGTTCGGGTCATTCGCGAGGGTGTGGCCTCCTACCTGCCCGACATCGACCCCGAAGAGACCAGTGAGTGGCTGGAGTCCTTCGACGTCCTACTGTCCCGGTCCGGACCGGCCCGGGCCCGCTACCTGATGTTGCGCATGCTCGAGCGGGCCAGCGAGCAGCGAGTGGCGATCCCGGCGTTGACCTCGACCGATTACGTCAACACCATTCCCACCGAGTTCGAGCCCTGGTTCCCCGGCGATGAGGACGTCGAACGCCGCTATCGCCGATGGATCCGCTGGAACGCCGCGATCATGGTCCACCGGGCCCAGAGGCCCGGTGTCGGTGTGGGCGGCCACATCTCCACCTACGCCTCCTCGGCGTCGCTCTACGAGGTCGGCTTCAACCACTTCTTCCGCGGCATGTCCCATCCCGGCGGCGGCGACCAGATCTTCATCCAGGGTCACGCGTCACCGGGCATCTACGCCCGGGCCTTCCTGGAGGGGCGCCTGTCCGCCGACCAACTCGACGGCTTCCGCCAGGAACACAGCCACCCCGGCGGCGGACTGCCGTCCTACCCGCACCCACGGCTCATGCCCGATTTCTGGCAGTTCCCGACCGTGTCGATGGGCCTTGGCCCGATGAATGCCATCTACCAGGCACGTTGCAACCACTACCTGAACGACCGCGGCATCAAGGACACCTCGGACCAGCATGTCTGGGCGTTCCTGGGCGACGGGGAGATGGACGAACCCGAGAGCCGCGGGCTCATCCAGGTGGCGGCCAACGAGGCGCTGGACAACCTGACCTTCGTCATCAACTGCAACCTGCAACGCCTCGACGGCCCGGTGCGCGGCAACGGCAAGATCATCCAGGAACTGGAGTCGTTCTTCCGCGGGGCCGGCTGGAACGTCATCAAGGTGGTGTGGGGCCGCGAGTGGGACGCCCTACTGCACGCCGACAAGGACGGTGCGCTGGTCAACTTGATGAACACCACCCCGGACGGCGACTTCCAGACCTACCGGGCCAACGACGGCGCGTACGTGCGCGACCACTTCTTCGGCCGCGACCCGCGCACCAAGGCACTGGTTTCCCACATCTCCGACAACGACATCTGGAGCCTCAAGCGCGGTGGCCACGACTACCGCAAGATCTACGCCGCCTACCGCGCGGCCATGGACCACAAGGGCCAGCCGACGGTGATCCTGGCCAAGACCATCAAGGGCTACACCCTGGGCGCACATTTCCAGGGCCGCAACGCAACTCACCAGATGAAGAAGCTGACGCTCGACGACCTCAAAGGCTTCCGCGACGCGATCCGGATCCCGATCAGCGACGCTCAACTCGAGGAGAATCCCTACCTTCCGCCGTACTACCACCCCGGTCCCGACGCACCCGAGATCCGCTACCTGCACGACCGCCGCACCGCGCTGGGCGGTTTCCTTCCGGCTCGCCGCACCAAGGCCAAGGTGCTGGCCCTGCCGCCGCGTGAGGTCTACGAACCACTCAAGGGCGGGTCGGGCCCGCAGATGGTGGCCACCACGATGGCGACCGTCCGGGTGTTCAAGGAGTTGTTGCGCGACAGCAACATCGGAAAGCGGATCGTGCCCATCATCCCGGACGAAGCTCGCACGTTCGGGATGGACTCGTGGTTCCCGACGCTGAAGATCTACAACCGGAACGGCCAGTTGTACACCGCCGTCGATGCACAGCTGATGCTCGCCTACAAGGAGAGCGCGACGGGCCAGATCCTGCACGAGGGCATCAACGAGGCCGGTTCCACCGCGTCGTTCACCGCCGTCGGGACCGCCTACGCCACCCACGACGAGCCGATGATCCCGGTCTACATCTTCTATTCGATGTTCGGGTTCCAGCGGACCGGCGACAGCTTCTGGGCGGCCGCCGACCAGATGGCCCGCGGCTTCGTCCTGGGCGCGACCGCCGGACGCACCACACTCACTGGCGAGGGTCTGCAGCACGCCGATGGACATTCGCTGCTGCTGGCGTCCACCAACCCGGCCGTGGTGACCTACGACCCGGCATTCGCCTACGAGCTGGCCTACATCGTCGAGAGCGGCCTGCGCCGCATGTTCGGCGAGGACCCGGAGAACATCTTCTTCTACATCACCATCTACAACGAGCCCTACCATCAGCCGGCCGAACCGGAGAACCTCGACATCGACGCGCTGCTGCGCGGGATGTACCGCTTCCGGGCCGCGCCCGAGAAGCGCACCAGCGTCGCGCAGATCCTGGCCTCGGGGGTTTCCATGCCCGACGCCCTGCGGGCAGCGGACCTGCTCGCCGAACGCTGGGACGTCGCCGCCGACGTCTGGTCGGTGACCAGTTGGGGCGAACTGCACCGCGACGGACTCGCGGTGGCCAAGCAGATGCTGCGCCATCCCGACCGCCCGGCGCCGACGCCCTACGTCACCAAGGCCCT
>CAIOYU010000344.1 GCA_903862565.1 uncultured Actinomycetes bacterium
CCAGCCCGCCGCGGCCAAAGCACGCGCCGTCCACCAACTCCAGACCCTCGGCTACCGAGTCACCCTCGAACCACTCGCCGATTCCGCATAACTCACCAACCTCGACGGTCACCGGTTGTGGTCACCTAATTTTCGTGTCAGAGGTGTTCGACGACCCAGTCCACACAGCTGGTCAGAGCGCTGACGTCATCGGGGTCGACGGCCGGGAACATCGCCACCCGAAGCTGGTTGCGGCCCAGCTTGCGGTACGGCTCGGTGTCCACGATGCCGTTGGCGCGCAGCACCTTGGCCACCGCCGCGGCGTCGACGGCGTCGGTGAAGTCGATGGTGCCGACCACCTGCGACCGCAGCGCCGGGTCGGTGACGAACGGCGTGGCGAACTCCGTGGACTCCGCCCAGGAGTACAGCCGCGATGACGAATCCGCGGTGCGCTTGACGGCCCAGTCCAGTCCGCCATGGCTCAGCATCCAGTCGATCTGCTCGGCCAGTAGCACCAGCGTCCCGATGGCCGGGGTGTTGTAGGTCTGGTTCTTGAGGCTGTTGTCCACCGCGATCGGCAGCGACAGGAAGTCCGGCACCCAACGGCCCGACGCGCCGATGGCCTCGACGCGGGCCAGGGCCGCCGGCGACATGACAGCCAGCCACAGCCCGCCGTCGCTGGCGAAGTTCTTCTGCGGGGCGAAGTAGTAGGCGTCGACGTCGGCCATGTCGACCGGCAGGCCGCCGGCGCCGGAGGTGGCGTCGATGAGCACCAGGGCGTCACCCGGGGGGCGCTGGACAGGCAGGGCGACGCCGGTGGAGGTCTCGTTGTGCGCCCACGCGACGGTGTCGACGGACGGATCCGACGTCGGTGTGGGTGCGCTGCCTGGTTCGGCCTTGATGACGATGGGATCGCCGACGAACGGGTTCGCGGCCACCGCCGAGGCGAACTTGGCGCTGAACTCGCCGAAGGTCAGGTGCAGCGAGCGCTTGTCGATCAGGCCGAAGGCCGCGCAGTCCCAGAAGGCCGTCGCTCCGCCGTTGCCGAGGATGACCTCGTAACCGTCGGGTGCGGAGAACAACTCGCTCAGGCCTTCGCGCACCCGACCCACCAGGTTCTTCACCGGCGCTTGCCGGTGCGAGGTGCCGAAGAGGGCCGCCCCGGTCGTGGTGAGCGCCGTGAGTTGCTCGGGGCGCACCTTGGACGGACCGCAGCCGAAGCGCCCATCGGCGGGCTTGAGGTCGGCGGGGATCGTGAGCTGGGCGGAATCGGCCATGGGCGCAAGCCTAATTCCGGCACGCCCGGTCGGAAAATCGACCTATTTACATGTATCCGATACCTGCGGTACCGTCTGGACACGGATTGGACAAGAACACCCCATTTGTAAACCTCGCGGGAGGCTGGCATGGCAAGAACCCGGATGGTCAGGCGCTGGCGCCGCAACATGGAGGTGGCCGACGACACCGCCTACGTGGACATGCTGACGACGCTGTCGGAAGGCTCGGTGCGGCGGAGTTTCAATCCCTACATCGACATCAAGTGGGACTCGCCGGAGTACGCGGTGACCGCGGACGACGAGCGCTGGATCCTGCCCGACACCGACCCGGTCGGCCGCCACCCGTGGTACCGGTCGCAGCCGGCGTCGACGCAGATCGCGATAGGCCTGTGGCGCCAGGCGAACATCGCCAAGGTGGGCCTGCAGTTCGAGTCCATCCTGATCCGGGGCCTGATGAACTACACCTTCTGGGTGCCCAACGGCTCGCCGGAGTATCGGTACTGCATCCACGAGGCCGCCGAAGAGTGCCACCACACCCTGATGTTCCAGGAGATGGTGAACCGGATCGGCGTCGACGTACCGGGCATGCCGCGGGTGCTGCGCTGGGTGTCGCCGCTGATCCCGTTGTTCGCGCTGGTGGTCCCGATCGGTTTCTTCTTCGGCGTACTCGCCGGCGAGGAACCGATCGACCACACCCAGAAGGACGTGCTGCGGGAGGGTCGGGTGGTGCACCCGATCATGGAGAAGGTGATGGCCATCCACGTCGCCGAGGAGGCCCGCCACATCTCCTTCGCCCACGAGTACCTGCGCAAGCGACTGCCCCGGCTGCGCCGCGGATTCAAGTTCTGGCTGTCGCTCTTCGTGCCCCTGATCCTGCGGGTCTTCTGCCAGGCGATCATCGTGCCGCCGCGGAGCTTCTTCCGGGAGTTCGGATTCCCGCCCGAGGTGCGCAAGGAATTGTTCTTCGACGCCCCCGAGTCCCGCCAGATGCTGCGGGACATGTTCGGTGACGTGCGAACCCTCTGCTACGACACCGGCATGATGAATCCGCTGGCGAAGCTGATGTGGCGCCTCTGCAAGATCGAAGGCCCGCCCAACCGGTTCCGCAGTGAGCCGCAACGCCGGCACATCGCCAGCGCCGCCTAGCGCCGGGCGTCCCCGCCTATGCCCCACGTCATCACCCAGTCGTGCTGCAGCGACGGTTCCTGCGTCTATGCCTGCCCGGTCAACTGCATCCACCCCAGCCCCGACGAGCCGGGCTTCGCCACCACGGAGATGCTCTACATCGACCCGGCCTCCTGCGTC
>CAIOYU010000345.1 GCA_903862565.1 uncultured Actinomycetes bacterium
CGGACACGACACCGGACACGACGTAGTGGTGGTCGGCGCGGGACTGGCGGGGCTGACGGCGGCGCGGGAGTTGACCCGGGCCGGCTTGGACGTCGTCGTCCTCGAGGGGCGGGACCGGGTCGGCGGGCGGACACTGTCGGACACCCTGGCCGGTGTCCCGGTGGACCGGGGTGCCTCCTTCGTCGGCCCGACGCAGACCGCCGTCCTGAAACTGGCCGGCGAACTGGGCTGTCCGATCGAGCCGACATTCTGCGAGGGCGACAACCTGATCCGATGGCGGGGCAAGGTGAGTGCGTATTCCG
The DNA here is from genome assembly GCA_903862565.1 of uncultured Actinomycetes bacterium. Classification (GTDB taxonomy): domain Bacteria; phylum Actinomycetota; class Actinomycetes; order Mycobacteriales; family Mycobacteriaceae; genus Mycobacterium. The sequence continues at coordinate 303 of CAIOYU010000345.1, forward strand.
GCACCATCCCGAAGTTGGGGCTGGTCGGACTGCTCGATATCGGCCGCATCCGCTGGCAATTCGAGCGCATCGCCAAGACGGTCAGCATCGCCGAGCCGTGGTCGGGGCCGCAGGCGGCCAAGCTCGACGGCATCAGCTTGGGCGGGTGGCTGCGTTCGATCCGGGCTACCGAGAGTTCCCGCGACCTGATGTCGATCATGTCCCGCGTGGCCTGGGGAGCCGAACCCGACGAACTGTCGATGCTGCACACGGTGCGCTACGTCAAGGCTGCCGGGGGGCTGGACAGCATGCTCGACGTCGTCGACGGCGCCCAGCAGGACCACTTCCCCGGCGGAAGTCACGCGATGGCCGTGAAGATGGCCGCCGATCTCGGTGACCGGATCCGTTTGGGCGCTGTCGTTTCCCGCATCGAATGGTCCGGGAATGCTGTCGCTGTGGCATCCTCGGCAGGCACGGTGGAAGCCCGGCGTGCCATCGTCACGGTGCCCCCCGCCCAACGGCTCGACATCGACATCGCCCCCGCTTTGCCGATCGAGTACCAGCAGTTGGCTCAGCGGTGGCCGCAAGGTGCGCTGACCAAGGCCTACGCCGCCTACCCCACTCCGTTCTGGCGCACGAAAGGGCTTTCCGGACAAGCGATGTCAGATGAAGGGCCGGTGTTTCTGACCTTCGACGTCAGTCCGTCCGCCGAGGGGCCGGGCCTGCTCCTGGGCTTCACCGACCCGAAGGGTTTCGACGCGCTGCCTCCCGAGCAGCGCCGGCAGACGGCGCTGTCCTGCTTCGCGCAGATATTCGGCGACGAGGCATTGGACGCCGTCGACTATCTCGACCAGCGTTGGGGTGCCGAGCCGTTTGCACCGGGCGGACCCACCGCGGCGGTGCCCCCTGGTTCCTGGACGCAGTTCGGTCGTCTTCTTCGCATCCCGGTCGGCCCGCTGCACTGGGCCGGCACCGAAACCGCGGACGAGTGGACCGGATTCATGGACGGGGCGGTGCGCTCCGGGCAACGAGCCGCCGCCGAGGTGACGGCAGCGCTTTCTACGAGCTGATCCGTTGCGCCGACAACACTCCGTTGGCGAGGTCGCGCAGGAGGCGGTTGACGTCGGCGGACTGTTCGAGGATCGCGCAGTGGCCACCCGGCATTTCGACGAGTTCCAGCAGGTTGGGTGCGTCCTCGGCGATCTTGCGCGCCCGGCAGACCGGCAGTAGCCGATCCTTGGTGCTGCCGATGACCAGCGTCGGCACCGTCAGCCCGCTGAGGTCGATGTGGGTGGCAGGCCCGAGTTCGTCGACGAGCACCCGAGCCCAGGCGCCTCGGCCCGCCGCCGGGGTGGCGGAGAAGAGATCGTGCAGCAACTTGGTGATCGACGGATCGGCGTCGTCACCGACAGCCATCAACTTCAGGAACCGCCGGCTGCCGGGCTGGGTGCCGTTCACCAGCGGGGCACCACCGAGCGCCCGGATCATGTTGCGGGCGGCGGTGACCCGCGCCGCCTTCAACATCCCGGGCACCTTGATCAACTGGATCTTGTCGAGCAGGTCGCCATGGGTGGTGTTAATCAGGGCGACGGCGTCGGCGCGGTATTCGACGCGGTGCCGGAAGCGGTCGGACCAGGAACTGATCGCGATTCCGCCCATCGAGTGCCCGGCGATGACCGCCCGCTCACCGCGCCGCAACGTGGCGGCCAGTACCGCGTCCAGGTCAGACGCCAGGTGGTCGAGGCTGTAGGCCTTTGAGTCCGGGACTCCGCTTCGGCCGTGGCCGCGGTGGTCGTAGGCGATCACGCGGAACTCGCGGGACAGGTCGTTGATCTGCTCGTGCCACACCCGCAGTGAACAGGTGATCCCGTGCGCCAACACGATGGGATAGCCGTCCGAGGGGCCGAACACCTCGGTGTGCAACCGGGTGCCGTCGGCTGAATGCACAACCATGGTCCTGCTGGGCGGCAGGCTGGGATTGCCGACCGGCCGTTCGGCCGTTCGCGTTGCGGGCATGGTGACTCCTCGCCGGCGGCGGCCAGGAGTGCCGCACCGTAACGAGAGCGTAACCCGTTAGACACACTTCATAGCGGAGAACGGAGAGTTCTTCCCTTCATTCGCCTCTGCCCACATGGGCACTGCCGCAGTGTCGGGACTCCGGCAAATCAAGACCTTTGGTTTGTTACTTTGGGGGCGCCGTGTGCGCCGGTCCAGGCTCATGAAGAAGACCACGGCCCGCGCTGCGGCCACAGTAGGCAGCCTGGCCATCGCCGCCGCCTTCGCCGTCGGCTGCTCCCAGGCCAAGGACGCCACCACCAGCGCGATCAGCGCAGGTTCCTCGGCCGCCGGCGCAGCAGGCAGTGCCGCCAGCAGCGCCGCAGGCGCCGCGGGAAGCGTGGCGAGCAGCGCCGCGGGCGCCGCGGGAAGCGTCGCCAGCAGCGGCGCCAGTGTTGCCGGCAGTGCCGTCAGCAGCGGCGCCAGTGCCGCCTCCAGCGTGGTGTCCTCGGTGGTCAACGGCACGCCGACCACGATGAACGTGCCCGGCCTCGGCGAGGTCTCGATGGACGGACCGACCGAGGCCGCCTACGCGCGTCTCGGTGGCGCCTCCGCACTGGGCGCTCCGACTGCGATGCCCCAGAAGATCGGCGATGGCGTCGTCCAGGCGTTCGAGAAGGGCACCATCTTCACCTCGCCGGCCGGTTCCCACCAGGTGCAGGGCGAGATCTTGAAGCGCTACCTGGACGAGCAGGGTGGACCCGCCGGAGCGCTTGGCTGGCCGACTGCCGACGAGACCACGACCGGCGGTGGCGAGAAGGTGGCCGGCGGCGGTTGGATCAGCGAGTTCCAGCACGGTGAGATCACCTGGCTGAACGACGGCAAGGGCAACTTCAAGGAAACCGTCGCCAAGAAGTAGTTCCGGCGATTCCGCGGGCGGCCCCCGGGAGTTTCTCCCCGGGGGCCGTTCGCTATCCGCCTGCTCGTGCTCGCGACGCACACTTGACCCGAACTGGCCGAACCGCGACAAATCACCCTGAATTCACTTATCGTTTCCGTGTCGGTGGCCGGAACGGAGATCTGTGAAATTGGCATCACGATTGCGGGCGCTGATCGGTGTCGTCCTCGTCATCGCCGCGTTCGCGGGTCTGCCGATGGCAGGCCTCGCTGGCGCGCAACCCCGTGCTGTGACCGTGACCACCCGCGACATTGCGCCGTTCGTCATGACCGACGGTGGCCGCAAGTCGGGTTTCACGATCGAGTTGTGGGAGGAGGTCGCCCGCCGTCAAGGGTGGACGACCAAGTACGTTGACGCCGAAAACGTTGCGGCGCAACTGAAGGATATCTCCGAACGTCGTGCCGACGTGGCCGCTGCAGCCATCTCGATCACCGCTGATCGCCGGCAACAATTCGACTTCTCCCAGCCGATATTCAATGCCGGCCTCCAGATCATGGTGCCGCACAAGACCGTTGCTCCGTCGCCTCCGCGTCTCCTCAACTTCCTGCCCCTGTTGTTCTCCAAGGCAATGGGGGGCTGGTTGCTGGCAGGGCTCATTCTCTCGGTGATCCCCGCCCACATCTTCTGGTTGGTCGAACGCAGAAAGCCCGACAAGGAACCGGATGACGAAGACGCGTCGCCGATTTCGCGGTCATACTTCCCTGGGATCTTTCAATCCTTCGGCTGGTCATTTGGATCCCTGGGCTTCATGCCCAGCTCAGCTCCACTCCGCTCGCTCGGCCGCCTAATGGGCATATTCTGGGGATTCGTTGCCATTCTTTTCGTCTCGTACTTCACGGCCACGCTGACCACGGCCTTGACGGTCGGAACTTACGATGCGCAGATCAGCGGTCCGTCGGACCTGGTCGGAAAAAAGGTGGCGACGGTCGCGGGCACAACCTCGGCAAAGCACCTGGAAGAATTGGGCATTGCGGCGCAGGGCCTGCCCAACATCGGTGATTGCTATGCCGGCCTGCGCAACGGGTCCTTCGACGCCGTGGTGTTTGACTCCCCCGTGCTGCGGTACTACGCCGTGGGCGCCGGCAAGGGAGTTGTCCAGATGGCGGGGGCGGTCTTCAATCCCGAGGACTACGGTCTTGCCTTCACCCAGAACAGCGACCTGCGCAGCGAAGTCGACCAGGCACTGCTGGGCATCCGCCAAGACGGCACCTATGACCTGATCAAGCGCAAGTGGTTCGGCGAAGAAACCGACGCCTCAAGCCAACCGGGCTAAACCCCCCGGGGGTGGTCGACGATGAGGTGAATCGCCGGGTCCTTGGGGATCTCGCGGTCGATGGCGCGCAGGAAACTTCACGAACTCTGGTGGCGGTGGCGGGCAGGCGCCCTACCTGCCCTACCTGCCCTACGGCGATCTTCGATCCGTGCTGTCCTATCCGGGTCACCCCGGCGAGATCACCGACGACGACATTCAGCTGGGCACGTGGCCCGACGAACTCCAGTCCGCTTCATTGCCCGGAGTCCAGGCTACCGAAGTACTTTTCGCGGATCCGTTCGTAGGTGCCGACCCGCCGCAGTTCCAACAGCGACCTGTCGACCGCTTGGCGTAGATCGCTACCTTTGGCGAACGCTAGGCCGTAGCTTTCGGCCTGGAAGACACTGCCCGCCAACTCCCCGACGTCGGCGCCATCCTGTGCCACGTAGTAGTGAAGCACCGGGGAGTCGAAGACGACCGCTTCGTAGCCGTCTTTCTCCAAGGCCTGGTAGCAGTCATCGATCGTGGGCAGTTCGGTCGCAGCCACGCCGAGGCCCTTCAAGTACTTCGCCGAGGTGGTTCCTGCGACCGTCGCCACCTTCTTGCCGGGCAGGTCGGAGGGTCCGTTGATCTTCGACGCAAACGAGTTGATAGTCAGGGTCGTGGTCAGCGTGGCGGTGAAGAACGATACGAAGACGATCGCGACGAAGCCCCAAAGAATCGTCATGGCGCGGGAAAGCCAGTGGCGCGGAGCGTCATTCTGAGTCTGCACCATCGATTCACCGGCAAACATGAAGGCCTGGAAGACCCCCGGGAAGTATGACTTCGACACCATCGAGTCAGGATGGCGACGCTCGGCCAGCCAGGTCAGGTGCGCCGGAATCAGGGCCAGCGCCAACCCGCCTAGCAACCAGATGAGCATCATCTTCGAGAACAGCAGCGGCAGGAAGTTCTTGATCCCGGGTTCGGCGGGCGCCGACGAGTGCTTGGGGATGAGAATCTGCAGACCTCCGCCCAGGATCGGCTGGGAGAAGTCGAAGTTCACCATCCGGTCCGAGGTGATCGAGATAGCTCCAGCGGCCACGTCGGCACGACGTTCGGTGATGTCCTTCAGCTGTGCCGCGACGTTTTCGGCGTCGAGGTACTTGGTCGTCCACCCTTCACGCTTGGCGATCTCCTCCCACAACTCGATGGTGAATCCCGTTCGCTGATTGTCCTGAGTCATCACGAAGGGGGCCAGGGTTCGGACCGAGACGGCCACCTCGCGCGCCTGAGCACCGGCCGGCACTGCCATCGGCAGTCCCGCTATTGCAGCGAGAAGGAAAATGACGCCGATCAGTCCGCGAAATCGTGATCCCATGTCACCGGCCTCGTCTTCTCTGCGTTCACCAACAACGAAACGTTCACCGACACCGAAACGATAGGTGAATGCCGACGTTTTTGTCGCGGTTCAGGGTTGTCGCCACCCGCGGTGCCGAGCGTCGGCGTCTAATCCCCGACCGCCTTCGCGACGGCGACGCAGCGGGTGAGCCACCCCGGGTCGTTCTGGTCCTCCTGCACCGCCCACATTGCGTTGTGCGCCATCCGCACCAGGACCCATGCCCTGGCCCGCTCGTCGTCGAAACCCGCAGCGTCGACCAGCGTCCAGAACCGTCGGCGCACCCCGGCCCGAATATCACCGGCAAGTTCATCCCAGCGGTTCCACAGCATGGGGGCTATTTCGTAATGCGGGTCGCCGTTGACGGGTTTGGGGTCGATCACCAACCACGGCTCACGCGTGCCGGCCAGCACGTTGGCGTAGTGCAGGTCGGTGTGCAGCACCCGGTCGTCGACCGACCGATCGGTGGCCAGATCGGTCCCCAGTGCGATGGCCTGTTCGACCAGCCGGCGCGGGATCGGCGCGTTGCGGGGCAATGCGGCCAACTCGTCGGTCCAGCGGCCGATACAGGCCGACAACGTGCGCAGTTGTGGCAGCGCGGGAACGTGGACAATCCGGTAGAGGCTCGCAACGGCCTGGCAGGCCTCGTTGTCGGACAGCGACGTCAGATCCCGGCTGTGCAGCCTCTCCAGGAGCAGTGCCCGGCGGTGCGGATCGGCGGCCAGCAGTCGCACCGCACCCCGGCCGCCCCAGCGGCGCAGAGCGATGTGCTCGTGTTCCGACTCCTCATCGGGGAAACCGACTTTGAGCATCGCCGCCACGCTCTCGGGGGTACGCACCGGCACCACCAGCGAGCAGTAACCGTGGGTCGCTGAGCCGTCGATGCTCAGCCGCCACTGCCGCAACAGATCATCGAGCACCGCCGGCAGGCGGTCGACCCAGTCCTGCCAGTCCGGACCGCGGTTCGCCATGGCACTGACCGCGGCGGGAATCTCGGGCACAGCGAAGGTCAGCCGTTCACAACGGTTCTCGTGTTCGGGAGGGCGAAGGGAGTGCCCGGGCCACACCGATGGTCGTCGCCGCCATCAGAGCGGCCGAGATCAGCGCGGCACCGGTCATCGCGATCGTGAAGCCGCGGCCGTCGACGCCGGCGGAGAGGTTCCCCGGCGTGCCCGTGACGACCAGGTAGATCACCGAAACGACACTGCCGACGAGCGCGATACCCAGCGCCGCACCGAGTTCGAAGGCCGTCTCGGCGATGCCGGTGGCCGCACCGATCCGGTCCTCGCTCGCGCTGGCAAGCACCAAGTCGTTGGCGCCGGTGTTGACCAGCGCGAACGAGAAGCCGAGCATCGCCAGCGGAATCACTATGGCGGGGTAGGAAACTCCGATGGTCAGCCCGAGCAGCGCCAGCCCCGCAGCGCCTACCCCCAAGCCCGTCAACAGCACTCGTCGATGCCCCCAGTTGCGGATCAGCCGGCCGACGTAGGGCGCGGTCACCATGCTGACCAACGCATCGGGCAGC
>CAIOYU010000346.1 GCA_903862565.1 uncultured Actinomycetes bacterium
GGAAGACGTACAGGAAGCCCTCACGGACCTCGGCGACCAGGGCGGTGGTCGGCGCGGAGTCGGATTCCTCGACGGGGGCCTGGGCCGGTTCGGCGCCCACGGGCAGGTCCCGATCAGCGGCCGCCATCGGGTCGTCGGGGACCCGCGGTGTGGGTGGACGCCAGCTGATCGAGTCCAGCGGCAGCCGGAAACCGGCCGGCGAGTCACCGTCGAGCAAGACGATCCGGCCTCGGCGCAGTCGCCAGTCGGCGCTGGCCCAGCCGGACTCGTCGTCGCGCCGGTGCAGAGGCAGAACCCATGCCGCCGGCACATCGACCGACTCCTCCAGACGCGTGAGTAGCTCCTCGCGGCGACGGAGGCCGTCGGCTTCGAGATCGTCATCGGCATCGACCGGCGTACCGGCTGGGTGGCGGACGGCTTTCCAGAGCCGGAAGAGCGGGTCTTCGTAGGCCGGACGCACCTGCGTCTCGGGCAGTTCGAATGCGGCGGCGACGGCCGCGAGCAACTCTCGCTCTGCCCCGGGGGGAACCGCGCCGGCCGGACCCGCCCACGGATGGGCGAGCAGCGCGGGATCGGTCCAGACCGGTTGCCCGTCGGTTCGCCAGTGCAGCGCAATCTGCCAGCGCGGCAATGGTTCTCCCGGGTACCACTTGCCCTGACCGTACTGCACCAGACCCTGCGGAGCCCACACCGATGTCAATCCCGCGGCCAAGGCGGAGGCCCGCTCCCGCTTGTGCGGCCCGTCGGCGTCGGTGGTCCATTCCGGGGCGACCTGGTCGTCGATGGAGACGAATGTGGGTTCGCCGCCGACGGTGAGCCGCACGTCGGCGTCGGCCATGCGCTGATCGACGCGCTCCCCGAGGGCGACGATCGCCGACCAGGCGGAGTCGGTGTAGGGCTTGGTGACCCGCGGATCCTCGTGAATGCGGGTGACGGTGTTGGAGAACTCGAAGGTGGTCTCGGCGAACCCGGTGGCGCCGTCGATCGGGGCTGCCGAGGCCGGACTCGGGGTGGCGGCCAGTGGGATGTGCCCCTCACCGGCGAACAGCCCGGAGGTGGGATCCAGTCCGATCCACCCGGCCCCCGGCACGTAGACCTCGGTCCAGGCATGCAGGTCGGTGAAGTCCGCGGCCGGACCGGAGGGTCCCTCGAGGGCGGGCACGTCCGAGGTCAGTTGCACCAGGTACCCGGAGACGAACCGGGCGGCTAGGCCGAACTGTCGCAGGATCGAGACCAGCAGCCATGCAGAGTCCCGGCAGGAGCCGATTCGGGTCGCCAGCGTGTGCCCGGGCGTCTGCACACCGGGCTCCATCCGCACGCTGTAACCGACGCAGCTGTTGACGGCGTGATTGAGTTCGACCAGGAAGTCGATGGTGCGGATGCCGGGGCGGATGACGAAGTCGCGCACCCACGCCTGAACCAGATCGCCGGGACCGGAACCCTCCGGTCCGTCGTCGACAGGTCGCAGGTAGGGCTCGAGGTCCTCCCGCAGGGCCTTGGGATAACCGAAGGGGAACGTCTCGGCGAAGTCCTCGATGAAGAAGTCGAACGGGTTGATCACCTTGAGATCGGCGATCAGGCCGACGGTGATGCTGAGCTTCCGCGTCGGGTTCGGAAACACCAGGCGGGCAAGGAAATTGCCGAATGCGTCCTGCTGCCAGTTGATGAAGTGATCGGCCGGTTCGACGTCGAGGGTGTAGGCCTCGATGGGTGTCCGGGAATGCGGCGCGGGCCGGAGCCTGACCACATGCGGATGAACCTCCACCAACCGGTCGAAGGTGTAGCTGGTGCGATGTTCCAGCGCCACTTTTATGCCCACAAGTGCCAATCCCACCACAGGACAAGGGAATGTGCAGGCCGCATGAAATGACCGCGTGTGTTACAGCCAGGAAAAGTATTCAGCGCTTGGCAGGACAACGACGTGTCTCCGGTGTGTACTGTGCGGGCTCACCAACTCGGAGGACGCCCATGCGCCTGATCGACTTCAAGGCCAAGACGCCGCTGATCGGGATGTTCATGGTGTTCCTCGCCATGTTCATCGTCGCCGTCACGGCCTACCAGCGCGCGGGCTGGTACTCGGTCATCGGCTATGCGTTCGCGGCCGGGGTCGCCGTGTTCGGCTTCGTCTTCACGTTCCGGGACATGCCCGAACCACCGCATACCAACGGGACATCGGAGGACGAACAGCTGTGACCACACTCCCGGCTCCTGAAGTCCCGAACCCTGAGTCGTCCGCCCTGACCCGGGAGGACGCCGGGTACCACAAGAGTCTCAAACCCCGCCAGCTTCAAATGATCGCCATCGGCGGGGCCATCGGCACCGGACTGTTCCTCGGGGCCGGTGGCCGGCTGGCCAGTGCGGGTCCGGGGCTGTTCCTGGTCTACGGACTGTGCGGGGTGTTCGTCTTCCTCATCCTGCGTGCCATGGGCGAACTCGTGCTGCACCGGCCGACGTCGGGCTCGTTCGTCTCCTACGCCCGGGAGTTCCTCGGTGAGAAAGCCGCGTACGTCGCCGGTTGGATGTACTTCCTCAACTGGGCGATGACGACCATCGTCGACTCCACCGCGATCGCCACCTACTGCCGGTTCTGGACCGCGTTCGACGCCGTGCCGCAGTGGCTGATCGCGCTTGTCGCCCTGGCGCTGGTGTTCGCCATGAACATGGTCTCGGTCGCACTGTTCGGCGAGTTCGAGTTCTGGGCGGCGATCATCAAAGTCGTTGCGCTGCTGGCATTCCTGGTCGCGGGAACAATCTTTTTGGCCGGCCGCTACGAGATCGACGGCCATCCGACCGGCTTGAGCGTGATCTCGAACGGCGGCGGCCTCTTCCCGGTTGGACTACTCCCCCTGGTCGTTGTGACCTCAGGGGTGGTCTTCGCCTATGCCGCAGTCGAACTCGTGGGAACCGCGGCTGGTGAGACCGCTGAACCCGAGAAGGTCATGCCACGCGCCATCAACTCCGTCATCGCCCGGATCGCGCTCTTCTACGTCGGATCGCTGTTCCTGCTCGCGCTGCTGCTCCCCTACACCGACTACTCGGCGGCGGAGAGTCCGTTCGTGACGTTCTTCTCCCATGTCGGTATCGAGGGCGGCGGAACGATGATGAACCTCGTGGTGATGACCGCAGCCTTCTCCAGCCTCAACGCCGGGCTGTACTCCACCGGTCGCATTCTGAGGTCGATGGCACTGAGCGGCAGCGCCCCGAAATTCACCGGCCTGATGTCCCGGCGCGGAGTTCCCTACGGCGGCATCTGCCTGACCGCGTCGATCGGTCTGCTGGGCGTTCTGCTCAACGGTGTGGTGCCGGAGAAGGCGTTCGAGATCGTCCTCAACGTCGCCTCGCTGGGAATTCTGTCGTCCTGGGCGACCATCATCATCTGCCAGATCCAGCTCTATCGCTGGTCGCAGAAGGGCCTGATGGTCCGGCCCTCCTTCCGGATGTGGGGCGCGCCTTACACCGGTTATCTGACCCTCGTGTTCCTCCTGTCGGTGCTGGTGCTGATGGGATTCAACCGGCCGATCGGGACCTGGACCGTGGCCAGCCTGATCATCGTCATACCCGCCCTCATCGGAGGCTGGTTCCTGGTGCGCGAACGCGTGGCGCAACTGTCCGGGGACACCACCGGCTGAATCGCGGCTGACTCGCCCCCGGTATGAGTCGCGGGTTGGTGACCCCGGTGCGAAGGACGCGGCTATCAGTCCCGCGCTGAGCGTCCGAAGTACAGCCTTCCGCGGAACTGCAGCAGCAGTGCGATCGTCGCGGTCCACCCAGTCTGGTGGCTGGCCCCCAGTCCGCGCCCGGTGTCGCCGTCGAAGTACTCATAAAACGGTACGAGGTCGCGCCAGTGCGGGTCGTTCTGGAAATAGTCGTTGTCGCCGAACACCGCACGCCGGCCATGTTCGTCGCGGACCACCAGACCGGCCAGACGGCGCGCCATCCGGTCGGCGACCTCGCGCAGCGACACCATTCCCGATGGGTCGGCGGGATCGGGTACGCGAAAGCCGTCGCCGAGGAATCTGGCGTAGGAATCGAGGGCCTGCACGAAAAGGAAGTTCATCGGCAGCCACACCGGGCCGCGCCAGTTGGAGTTTCCCCCGAACATGCGGGTGCGCGACTCCGCGGGCTGGTAATCGATCTCGTGCACCTGCCCGGCGCCCCGGTAGGAATACGGGTGCTTACGGTGGAACTTCGAGAGCGAGCGAATGCCGTTGGGGGACAAAAACTGTTCCGGATCAAGGATCCGCCGGAGAATGGTCGAGAGCCGGTCCTGTGCGACGATCGCGACCATGAAGTGCGAGCCGTCGCCGCCCGGAATTCGGATCTGGACGTCCTGGTCGCTGTGTTCGTAGGCCCGAGCAAGGGCGTTGAGGTAACTCAGGGTGGTGTCGATGGCTTCGCGTTCGGTCATCGGTATCGCGATGGCGGCGAACAACGGAACGATCGCCTGCATCGAGAACACCTCCAGGGATCTGGCGGTGCCGTCGGGCATTTCGATCACGTCGTGGTAAAAACCGGTCTCGTCATTCCAGAAGCTGACGTGACCGCTCCCCTTCTCCAGGGCGTTGGCGATCAGCCAGGCGTCCCACACCCACCGGCCGAACATTGACAGGTAGTTCGGCTCCTCGCGCGAGAGTTCGACGGTGATCTCCAAAAGGTGGAAGATCAGCGCCGCCATCCAGGCGGTTCCGTCCACCTGGGCGAGTTGACCGCCGGTCGGCAACGGTTGGTCGCGGTCGAACACCCCGATGTTGTCCATCCCGAGAAAACCACCGCCGAACACTCCCCGGTTGTTGGCATCCTTCTGGTTCAGCCACCACATGGTGTTCAAGGTTGCAGATCGGTACACCTGGGCCAGGAAGTCGCGGTCGGCGACTCCGGAGGCGGCACGGTCCAGCAGGTAGACCTGCCACGCCGCCCACGCGTGCAGGGGCGGATTGGTGTCGCCCAAGGACCACTCGTAGGACGGGATCTGCCCGTGCGGGTGCTGAGCCGTGGACCGTTGAAGGATCAGGAGTTGCTGCTTGGCGAACACGGGGTCGATCATCGCCATGGTCACACAGTGAAATGCCAAGTCCCAGGAAGCAAACCACGGATACTCCCAGGAATCGGGCATGAGGATCACCTCGCTGACGGCAAAGTGCTGCCAGTCACTGTTGCGGCCGGTCCACCGCTGAGCAGGTGGAATAGGCTGGCCCGGATCACCTTTGAGCCACCGCCGCATGCGGTAGCTGTAGAACTGCTTGCTCCACAACAGCCCAGCCAGGGCCTGTCGTTGCACCAGTCGCTCGTCGGTCGTGAGGTCCTCGGCGGCGACGGAGTCGTAGAACTCGTCGGCCTCGGACTTGCGCTGTGACAGAACGGCGTCAGCGTCGTCGAATGGTAGGGCAGGCTCCTCTGGCGCAAAACGCACTGTCACGGTGAGCGTTTCGCCGGGCGGGAGCGTGCTGGACACGTGCGCGGCAGCTTTGCTGCCCGCTGTTGTGCCCACGGCGTCGAGATCGCCGTGGACCACGTAGTCGTTGATGCCGTCCTTGACGGCGGCCGCAGTGTTGGGCGCACCGAACAGCAGCCGGTTGTTCGTCTCGTTCTCGCAGAAGATCAGCTCCGGGGTGACACCGTTGGAGGCGGTGACCGCGAACCAGCGCTCCCCCAGTGCCGGGTGATTGGTGTAGGCAACACCGCTGCCGCAATTGGTGATTCGTGGTCTGGCCTGCTCCGGATGCCATGACCAGGTGTTGCGGTACCACAGCTGTGGGAGCACGTGCACCGGAGCCGCGTCGGGGCCGCGGTTGGTTACGGTGATCCGGCAGAGGAGGTCCTCGGCGGTGACCTTGGCGTACTGGACCTCCACGTCGAAATAGCGCTGCTCAAGCCACTGTTCGCGCAGCGCGTCGAAGAGTTCGTACTCGTCCTCATCCGAGCCGCGACTCTGGTTCACCCGCAGCAGGTCGTCGTAGGGGAAGGCCGCCTGCGGGTACTTGTAGACCATCGACGCAAAGGAATGGGTGGGCAGGTTGTCGGTGTAGAACCAATAGTCCTTGGTGTCTTCCCCGTGGTTGCCCTGCTCGTTGGACAGACCGTAGGGGCGTTCCTTGAGGATCGGGTCGCGCCCGTTCCACAGCGCAATCCCGAGGCAGAGGGTCTGGCTGTGGTCGCACCAACCGGCCAGACCGTCCTCGTTCCAGCGGTAGGCGCGGCTTCGGGCGTGCTCGAACGGGAAGTAACTCCACGCATCACCATCGGCGCTGTAGTCCTCGCGGACGGTTCCCCAAGCCCGTTCGCTGAGGTAGGTGCCCCACCGGCGCCAGGGCGCGGCACCGTCGTGAGCCTCCCGCAGGCGGTTGTGCTCGGCGGTGCTTACGGGCTCGCCGATCGACATGCACGTCATCTTCGTCCATCCGGGTCGTCCATCTCGGTGGTTCCGGGGTCTGGTGTTTGGGATGCTGTACCCGTGCCCCGCTTACCCCGCCGGATTGCCTCCGAGATCAGCGCGAAACTGCGCAGCCCAGAGACTGCGGCCGCCGTCGCGGGAATCGAGAACAAGCTCACCCGCCGGCGCCGTGAACAGCGGGTGGATTCGGGAGCGTTCCGCGGGATGCACGTGGTCGTCTTCCGCGGCTTCGTCGCCGACGATGTGGCCAAGGTCCGGGTGCGGGTCGAGGAGGCCCCGGAACTTCCCGGTGACAGTCGCATCCCGTACTGGGAGATCGCCCAGGAGAACCTGCGCCGGTATGCGGCGCTGCCCATTGCCGGGGTCGAAGTCGAGTTGCGCATCGGCGACCACAGCGCCACCGACGTCACCGACGGCCACGGATTCGCCAACTTCTCCCTGCCGGTCCCGGACCTGGCCGTCGGATGGCACGACGTGCACGCGGTCACCACGTCGCGTGACGACGGCGAGACTGCTTCCGGCGCGGGACGGGTGGTCAAGCCCTCGCCGAACGCCCCCTTCCTGGTGATCTCCGACATCGACGACACGATCCTGCTCACCGGGCTGACCGAAGGTGTGACGATGGTGGCGCGGACCGTTCTCCGCGAAGCCAGCCAGCGCGGTGCCATTCCCGGGATGGCGTCGCTGTACCGCGGGCTGGTCCGTGGCGTGGCCGATCGGAAGGGCAACCGCAAACCCGAGCCGACCTTCTTCTACGTCTCGACCGGCAGTTGGTCGTTCTATCCGATGCTCCAGCAGTTCGTTCAATTGCGGGCCTTCCCGCAGGGCCCGATGTTCCTCACCGACTGGCGTCCCACCGAGCGTTATCTGCGCCGCAGCGGCGCCGAACACAAGCGCACGGCCATCCGCCGGCTGTTCGAGGCCTACCCGAAGAAGCCGTTCGTGCTGTTCGGCGACAGCGGCCAGCGCGACGCGCTGACCTACGAGGAGATGGCCAGGGAGTTCCCGGACCGGGTCAAGCTGATCGTCATCCGGCAGGTCGGCTCGGAGGATGACGAACGGAACGTTGCGGTGCGCGAACGCGCTGCGGAACTTCGCGCCGAAGGGATTCCGCTGCACCTGGTGACTGATGCCTCCGAGGCCGCGGCGCTGGCCCACGATATGGGTCTGTGCGACGGAGAGACGCTCATCGAGGTCGAGACCGAATTCGGTTCGCGCTAGGCGAGTTTCCGCGCCGGTCCTGCACGGCCGCGGTGATTCACCGCCCGGTGGGCGCGTCGATGGCGGTCAAGTAGCTTGGGGCTTGCCGGGAACCACGCGAGTCTGAAGGCAGAGGAATTCGACAGTGAATCGTGATCCGTGGCAGATGCAGCAGGCGGCGATGGCGTGTCTGCGGTCCGGGGACCTGGGGCGAGCGGAGAGCCTGTTGCAGCAGGTCCTGCCGCACCGCCCCGACGATGTGGAAGTGATCTACGGCCTGGCCGAGATCGGCTTCCGCACCGGCCGACCGGACCTCGTCATCGCCATGATGCGGCGCTGCATCGCACTGGACCCCAACGACGGCGGTTCCTATCACAATCTGGGTAATGCGTTGCGCTCCAAGGGCGATCACGACGAGGCCATCGTCGCACTCAAAGCGGCGATCCGCCTGATGCCCAATCCGGCGGACGCGCACAACACCATGGGTCTGACCGTGAAGGACCTCGGCCGCACGACCGAGGCGGTGGCCGCGTTCCGCCGGGCTATTTCATTCAACCCGGCCATGGTCATAGCCCACAGCAACCTGCTGCTGTTCTCGAACTACCAACCCGACATCGGCCCCGAGGAACTGTTCGCCGAACATCGCCGATGGTCCACCGAACACGAGGCTCCCCTGCGTCGCGGGATCCCCGCCCATGTCAACAACCGCGACCCGGAGCGCACACTTCGCATCGGCTACGTCTCCCCCGATCTGCGCCAGCACTCGGTGGCCTACTTCCTGCTGCCCCTGCTCGAACACCGCGACCGCGATCAAGTGCACGTCACCGCCTACTCCAACAGCGTGGTGACCGACGAGGTCTCGAGGCGCATTCAGCGGTCCGTCGATGCGTGGTGTTCCATCGCCGGTGCGTCCGACGAGCAGGTCGCGGCGCAGATCCGCGCCGACGGGATCGACATCCTGGTCGATCTATCCGGGCACACCGCCGATCATCGGCTGCTGGTCTTCGCCCGCAAACCGGCGCCGGTGCAGATCGCCTGGGTGGGCTATCCCGGCACCACCGGCCTGGATGCCATGGACTACCGGTGCAGTGACCCGTGGGTCGATCCGGTGGATCAGCCGCGGCCCTCCAGTGAGAAGGTGCTGCTGCTGCCGAAGACGACCTGGTGCTACGTCCCGCTGTCCGGGTCGCCGGAGGTGGCGCCACTGCCGGCGCTTACCAGCCTGGGCATCACCTTCGGCAGCTTCAACAATTTCGGCAAGATCTCCTCGGCGACGCTGGACATGTGGGCGGAGATTCTGCGACAGACACCCGGTTCACGACTGGTGCTCAAGAACGTGGCCATGCGAAGCCCCGCCGCGATTGCCCGGGCGCGGCAGCATTTCGTCGATCGCGGTATCGCCGACGATCAGGTGGAACTGCTCAGCCCCGACGAGTCGCTGCTCGACCACCTCACCCAGTACAACCGGATCGACATCTCGCTGGACACCTTCCCCTACCACGGCACCACGACCACCTGCGAGGCGCTGTGGATGGGGGTGCCGTCGATCACCCTGGCCGGGCCCAATCACGCATCCAGGCCGGGCGCGAGCCTGCTGTCCAATGTCGGCTTGGGCGATCTGATCGCAACAACGCCCCGTGAGTACGTCGACAAGGCCGTTCGCCTGGCCGGGGACCTGCCCAGACTCGCCGGCATCCGCGCCGGACTGCGCCAGACGATGCTCGACTCGCCGCTGATGGACGGCCCGTCGTTCGCCCGGGACATGGAGTCCTGCTACCGGCAGGCCTGGCGGACGTGGTGCGACCAGGCGGGTGGCTAAGGCGCCCCGTCCTTGCTCATCGCAGTGTGACACTGGACGATTCGGTGTTACACTCGTGCATGCCGACCACCCACCGTCGCCACGCCGTTACCGAGACCGAGGACATCGCCGCGGCCCTTGATGTCGCACGAAACGCCTGGCCGGAGTTGGCAGACAAGCCGGGCGCGTTGTTGCGCCGACTCATCCTCGCCGGCGAGGAAGCCGTTCAGGCCAGGCGGCACCGCACGGTTGATGGTCGTCGCCAAGCCATTGAACGGACCTCTGGAACTCTCACCGGGGTTTACGGGCCAGGATACCTGGACGAACTTCGCCAGGACTGGCCGCAGTGATCATCCTCGACGCCAGTGTCCTCATCGGACACCTGGAGAGCGCCGACGGCCACCACGCTCGCGCAACGGACATCCTCTTGGATAACTGCGATGATGAATTCGCTTCCAGTGCAATCACTCTCGCTGAGGTACTTGTCGGGTCCATCCGGGCCGGCCGCGGTGACCAGGCGCGAGAGGCGCTGGCCGAGCTGCAGGTCCGGACACTTGGACTCGGTGCCGACGCCGCCTGGGAGCTGGCCCAACTGCGGGTCCGGACAGGACTCAAGCTGCCGGACTGCTGCGTGCTATACGCCGCCCGGATTGAGCCGTCCGCTCTGGTGGCCACCTTCGATGCTCGCCTTGCTGCCGGCGCGGCCGCACTCGGCATTGGGACGGTTTCCGGGTGATGGTCGTCCATGTGTCGCCGTGGTCGCCGGGCTAAGGGCCGTTAGTGCCCACCCCAGTGGGGTTGTCGACGATGTTCACACCCTCGGGGCGGAATTCGATGGCCGCCGAGGCCATGGCGTCGTGCAGCAGGAAGTGCAGCGGCGGACTGAACCCCAAGCCCGGGTCAACGCCCACCACGTTCATGCCTGCCGCGGCGGCCTTGGCCTCCGCAACGTTCTTGCAGGTACCCAGCAGGTAGGCGATGACATCCATCTCGCCGATGTCGTTGCCCGCGCCTGTCGGCACC
>CAIOYU010000347.1 GCA_903862565.1 uncultured Actinomycetes bacterium
CAGCAGGGTCAATCCCCCCGCTGTCCTTCCCGTTGACCTGAACATCGTGGGCCTAGGAGGACTCGAACCTCCGACCTCTTCGTTATCAGCGAAGCGCTCTAACCACCTGAGCTATAGGCCCGTGTTGCCGAGCGACGAGATTACCGCACCGGCGGCAGGTCCCCAAACTAGTCCAGATCGGCAAGCGTGACTTCGACGCCGCCGACGATGTCGGTGCTCAGGTTGTAGATGTAGGCGCCGATGGTGGCCATCGCGGTCAGCAGCACGATGTTGACCAGTCCGACCAGCGCTGCGCCGCCGAAAATGGACCCGGCCGAGACCAGGTCACCGCCCGCGCCGCTGCCGCTGGTGAGTAGATCGCCCACGTTGCTGTTGAGCTTGGCCCACACGCCCATGGCGCCGAGGACCAGGTACAAGAACGCCACGGCGATCATCCAGATGAAGAACAGCGCACCGCTGAGCAACGCCGAGACCTTCAACGCACTCCAGGGATCGATGCGCCGGATCTGCATGCTGGCGCGTACCGGGCCCCGCGGCCGGTTCGCGACCTGGATCCGCGAGGTGGCCGTCGTCATCGCCGACGAGGACGACGACGGTGCCGGGGCCGGTTCGGCGGGGGATCGGCGTTGGAGCGTCGGCTTCGGCATCGGCCCGGAGAGGTCGGGCAACTCGCTGGGGTAGGCCTCGATCGCGGCGGCGGACACCACGTCGGTGCGCTCGTTGGCCGCGGCCGGGGGCGTGGGCCCCTGAGACATGGAGCCCTGAGACAAAGGCCCCTGAGACATCGGCCCCTGAGACATCGGCCCCTGAGACAGGGGCATCGAGTGGGTGGGGGCCGGGGCCGGCTTGAGCGGGTTCCGGGAGTCCAAACCGGACAGATCCGGAGCAGCCGAGCCGGTGAGATAGCGGCTCACCGGAAGCGAGACCCCCTGGGCCACACCGGCCCGCGCGTAGGCCTCCGTGGCAGCCTGCTGGGCGATCCCGTCGGTGCGGCCCCGGGCGGCGGTCTGCCACGGCGGCAGGTCGGCCGTACCGTCCGCTGCCGCGGGCCGCTCGCCCAGCCCGGACTGACCCGGCTCGTTCGGTGAGGTCACCACTGCTCCTTCTCTGAAAGCCCGTCGGTCCCGGGGCCGGTTCTACGAACCGTCCTCGGCCCCGTCGGCCTCTTCTTCGTCGCCCTGCTCCTCGACGTTGCGGGCAATGGCTATCAGTGTGTCGCCCTCGCCCAGGTTCATCAAGCGAACGCCCTTTGTCTGGCGCCCGGCTTTGCGAACCTGTCGTGCCGCAGTGCGGATCACTCCGCCGCCGGAGGTGATCGCGTACAACTCGCTGTCGTCGTCGACCACCAAAGCGCCCACAAGAGTGCCACGGCGTACGTCGTACTGGATCGTCAGGATGCCTTTACCGCCGCGGCCCTGGGCGGTGTATTCCTCCAGCGCGGTCCGCTTTGCGTAGCCACCGGCAGTCGCGACCAGCAGATACGTACCGTCCCGGACCACGTTCAGGGACAGCAGGCGGTCCTCTTCGTTGAACCGCATGCCCTGCACGCCCGAGGTGGCGCGGCCCATCGGCCGCAGTGCCTCGTCGGTCGCCGAGAACCGGATCGACTGGCCCTTGGCGCTGACCAGCAGCAGGTCGTCCTCGGCCGAGCACAGCACCGCGCCGACCAGTTCGTCGCCGTCGCGCAGGTTCACCGCCACGATGCCCCCGGAACGGTTGGAGTCGAAGTCGGTCAGCCTGGACTTCTTCACCAGCCCGTTGCGGGTCGCCAGCACCAGATAGGGCGCGTCCTCGTAGCTCTTGATCTGGATGACCTGGGCGATGCGCTCGTCGGGCTGGAACGCCAGCAGGTTGGCCACGTGCTGGCCGCGGGCCGTGCGCAGCGCCTCGGGCAGCTCGTAGGCCTTGGCCCGATACACCCGGCCCTGCGTGGTGAAGAACAGGATCCAGTCGTGGGTGGAGCACACGAAGAAGTGCCGGACGATGTCATCCTGTTTGAGCCCGGCGCCCTGCACGCCCTTGCCGCCGCGTTTCTGGCTGCGGTACAGGTCGGTCTTGGTCCGCTTGGCGTAGCCGGTCTCGGTGATCGTGACGACGACGTCCTCGCGGGCGATCAGATCCTCGTCGGACACCTCACCGTCGGCGGCCACCAGGCGGGAGCGGCGGTCGTCACCGTACTTCTCGACGATCTCGGCGAGTTCGTCACGCACGATGCTGCGCTGGCGCTCCGGCTTGGCCAGGATGTCCTCAAGGTCGGCGATCTCGCGCTCGATCTCGGCCAGCTGGTCGACGATCTTCTGCCGTTCGAGGGCGGCCAGCCGGCGCAACTGCATGTCGAGGATGGCCTGGGCCTGGATCTCGTCGACGTCGAGCAGGGCGATCAGTCCGTCGCGCGCGATGTCGACCGTCTGCGACCGCCGGATCAACGCGATCACCTCGTCGAGGGCGTCGAGGGCCTTGACCAGGCCGCGCAGGATGTGGGCCCGCTCATTGGCCTTGCGCAGGCGGTAGGTCGTCCGTCGCACGATCACGTCGAGCTGGTGCTCGACGTAGTAGCGGATCATCTGATCGAGGCGCAGCGTGCGGGGCACGCCGTCGACGATCGAGAGCATGTTGCAGCCGAAGCTGGTCTGCAACTGGGTGTGCTTGTAGAGGTTGTTCAGCACCACCTTGGCCACGGCGTCGCGCTTGATCTCCACGACGATCCGCAGACCCACTCGGTCGCTGGACTGGTCCTCGATGTTGGAGATGCCGGTCAGCCTGCCGTCGCGCACCTGGTCGGCGATCGAGGTGATGAAGTTGTCGTGGTTGACCTGGTAGGGCAACTCGGTGATGACGATCGACGTCCGTCCCCGGGAGTCCTCCTCGATGGTCACCACGCCACGCATGCGGACGGATCCGCGGCCGGTGGTGTAGGCGTCGATGATGCCCTGGGTGCCCACGATCAGACCCGACGTCGGGAAGTCGGGCCCCTTGACCCGCTCCATGCACGCGGCGAGGGTCGCCTCCTCGTCGGCGTCGTGGTTCTCCAGGCACCAGTAGACGGCCTCGGCCAGCTCCCGCAGGTTGTGCGGCGGGATGTTGGTGGCCATGCCGACCGCGATGCCGCCGGAACCGTTGGCCAGCAGGTTGGGGAACCGGCTCGGCAGAACCGTCGGCTCCTGCACGCGACCGTCGTAGTTGGGGATGAAATCGACTGTCTCCTCGTCGATTTCGCGCAACATCTCCATCGCCAGCGGGGTCAGGCGTGCCTCGGTGTTGTGGCTGACGAACCCGTTGGTGATGAATGAGTGGTCGGCGGTATCGACACGGATGCTGTAGACCGGCTGCACGCCGGCATCGGTCACCGAGGCGACGGTGGCGAAGTAGAAACGGCCGTCGGTGAGCTCGCTGGCGACAGCGCGAACGTCGGCCTCGGCGATGTGGTCGAGGATTTCCTCGCCCCGACGACGCCACCGCTGGACTCCACCGATGTTGTTCTTACGCAGCCATTCCCTGTCGACCCAGGAACCACCGCCGTGTTCACGGATGAAAGCCGCGAGGCCCGGGACCCGATCGGTGTCGGCGCCGGCTGCGCGTTCGGGCAGCGCTGCGAGCAGACCGGTGAGCTTTGTCTGCTTCCGACCACCGAAGCCGATCTGCGAAGCGAAGAGTTCGGCTTGTGCGCGATTGGTGATGACGACCTTGTGCTCGCCTGTCGCGTGCCGGTAGCGACGCGAGACGACACCAAACTCGAGGAGCATCTGCTGGACATCGGTCGCAAGACGCACACTGCGTGTCGAGTACGACACCTGGATGGTGTTGCGCGGAAGCGCAGAGCAGGAGCCGTCGCCCTCGAACAGTGCCTGCAGGAAGGCGCGCTTCACCGGGGCAGGGGCCGTCCAGATGCACTCCGGGACGTACTTCTCCGCTGACCGCACACCGGTCAACTCAGCAAGCGGGCTGGCCGCGATCGCAGCACAGTTGTGGACGTCGAGCTCGAAAAGGGTTGAGCCGGAGGCAATCGTGCGCTCGTTCAGATAGCGGGTTCCACCGACGACGGCGTCGTAGGCCGACACCACGGCCGCGAAGTATTCGCGGTCGATGTTGTTGAATCCCGCCCGGTTCTCCGATACGAAGCCCTCGCTGATGAAAGCTCCCAGCAGCGTGCCGGTGAGCGTCTCTTTCCAGTCGGCACAGCCGAATTCCATCGGCTGCGAACGCTGCAGGACGACGTGGTCACCGGGCGCGATCTCTTCGATCAGCTTCCACAGCAGGGTGGGCACGCCATAGAGATCGACGAGGCACAGCAACGGGTGGTTCGCGGTTCCGGTGACCTCGAAGCCTTCCGTCGTTGTGACGGTGAAGGTCTCGTGCTCGCCGGAGTGGAACAACCGATCGGCGTTGACGGGATTCCCGCTTCGGTCAAGCACCTTGAGGTCGACTGCGTTATCGCTGTTCGGCTTGCTAGGAGCAAGGTCAGCGATGCGCACCGCTTCTCCCAGGGGGAGACGTACCAGTGCATCACCGGTGACGCAGTACCTCATGGCAGCCGGTGGATCGTTGCCCGGCGAGCCGAAGTTGCCCTGGCCGTCGACCAACGGGTAACGCAGCGACCATGGTTGGGCCATGCGCACCAAGGTGTCGTAGATCGAGGCATCGCCGTGGGGGTGGTAGTTGCCCATGGTCTCGGCCACCGAACGCGCCGACTTCGCGTGGCTGCGGTCGGGCCGGAAACCGCTGTCGTACATGGCGTAGAGCACGCGGCGGTGCACCGGCTTGAGGCCGTCGCGCACCTCGGGCAGGGCACGGCCGACGATGACGCTCATCGCGTAGTCGATGTAGCTGTTCTGCATCTCCTGCTGGATGTCGACCGGTTCGATCCGGTCGCCGGCAGTCTCGTCAGGCGGCAGAGTGGTGTCAGTCATGTGTTCCTCTACTGGGCTTTAAACGGCGCTGGATGCGTTAAACATCAAGGAAGCGAACGTCTTTGGCATTCCGGGTGATGAAGCTGCGGCGGGCGTCGACATCGTCGCCCATCAGGATCGAGAACAGTTCGTCGGCGGCGGCGGCGTCGTCGAGGGTGATCTGGCGCAACACCCGCACGGAGGGATCCATGGTGGTCTCCCACAATTCCTTGGCGTTCATCTCGCCCAGGCCCTTGTAGCGCTGGATGCCGTCGTCCTTGTTGATCTTCTTGCCCGCCTTGAGCCCCGCCTCGAGCACGGCGTCGCGTTCGCGGTCGGTGTAGACGAATTCATGCTCGCTGCGCTGCCACTTCAGCTTGTACAGCGGGGGCTGGGCCAGGAATACGTGGCCGTTCTCGATGAGCGGCTTCATGAAGCGGAACAGCAGGGTCAACAGCAGCGTGGTGATGTGCTGGCCGTCGATGTCGGCGTCGGCCATCAGCACGATCTTGTGGTAGCGCAGTTTGGCGAGGTCGAACTCGTCGTGGATGCCGGTGCCCAGGGCCGTGATGATGGACTGGACTTCGGTGTTCTTCAGGACCCTGTCGATGCGGGACTTCTCGACGTTGATGATCTTGCCGCGCAGGGGCAGGATCGCCTGGAACATCGAGTCGCGGCCGCTCTTGGCGGAGCCACCGGCCGAATCGCCCTCCACCACATACAGTTCGGAGGCCTTGGGGTCGGTGGAGCGGCAGTCGGCGAGCTTGCCGGGCAGGCCGCCGATGTCGGTGGCGCTCTTGCGGCGCACCAACTCCCGGGCCTTGCGCGCGGCAATCCGGGCCTGAGCCGAGGAAACCGCCTTGTTTACAATCGTTTTGGCGTCCGCGGGGTTCGACTCGAACCAGTGGTTCAGTTGCTCGTTGCAGATTTTCTGAACGAACGACTTGACTTCGGTGTTGCCGAGTTTGGTCTTGGTCTGGCCCTCGAACTGCGGCTGTGACACCTTGA
Organism: uncultured Actinomycetes bacterium; assembly: GCA_903862565.1. Taxonomy (GTDB): domain Bacteria; phylum Actinomycetota; class Actinomycetes; order Mycobacteriales; family Mycobacteriaceae; genus Mycobacterium. The sequence continues at coordinate 5,895 of CAIOYU010000347.1, forward strand.
CCGAGACCACCGCGGCCAGGCCCTCGCGGATGTCGTCGCCGGTGAGGTTGGAGTCCTTCTCCTTGAGGAGCTTCTTCTCCTTGGCGTACTTGTTGACCACCGTGGTCAGGGCCGCCCGGAAACCCTCTTCGTGGGTGCCGCCCTCATGGGTGTTGATGGTGTTGGCGAAGGTGTGCACCGATTCGGAATAGCCGGCGTTCCACTGCATGGCGACCTCGACCTCATGCCCGGTGCCCTTGCCGGAGAAGTCCACGATGCTGTTGGTGATCGGCTGCTTGGTGCGGTTGATGTGCTTGACGTAGTCGACCAGACCGCCGGGGTAGTGGAAGGTGCGGTGCTTGACCTTGTGCGGGGCGGCCTGCTCGGCGGCCTTCTCCTCGGCGGACTTCGGGGCCTCCGCGTGGTCGCTGACGATCTCGTCGACGACCTCTTCCGGAGCCACCCGCTCGTCGGTGAGGTTGATCGTCAGACCCTTGTTGAGGAAAGCCATCTCCTGCAGGCGGCGGGCAACGGTCTCGAAGTCGTAGTTGGTGGTCTCGAAGATGTTCGGGTCGGCCCAGAACCGGATCGTGGTGCCCTTTTCCTTCGTCTGCTCGCCCTGTTTGATGGTGCCGGGCACGGAGTTCTCGTAGGTCTGAAACCACTCGTATCCGTCGCGTCGGATGTCGGCCTCGAGCCGGGTGGACAGGGCGTTGACCACCGACACGCCCACCCCGTGCAGACCGCCGGACACCTGGTAGGCGCCCTCTTCGAACTTGCCGCCGGCATGCAGCACGGTCATGACGACGTCGATGGTCGGGACGCCCGACTCGTGCATGGCGACCGGAATGCCGCGGCCGTTGTCGGTGACCTCGACGCCGCCGTCGTGGAGGATCCGGACGTCGACCTGGTCGGCGTAGCCGGCCATCGCCTCATCAACGGCGTTGTCGACGACTTCCCAGATCAGGTGGTGCAGACCGCGCTCCCCGGTGGAGCCGATATACATACCGGGTCGCTTACGGACAGCCTCCAGACCCTCAAGGATCTTGATCGACTCTGCCCCGTAGGTTTCGGGTTGGTTGTTCTTCGGGGCAGCCACGATCGAACCGGTCTCCTCAGAGTCACAAGGCGGACGGCTTCTCCGAACCGCCCGAACGTTATCGCAAGTCTACCGGGAATCGACGACAGGACCGATTCTGTAGGGGCGTTTCTACACAGCTAATTGCGCCGTTCCCGAAATTTCGCGGACCGGCATGCCACCGAACGGCTCACCGGCCTATTTCTGGCGTTCTGGCGGCATTCAGGGATCGGCGCGGGGATCGGTCCCCCGATCGCAGCGAACCCGCTATCCGTAGGTGTCGCGGGGTCCGCGGCCGCGCACGTGACGCGGGCCCTTGCGCCACGACGGAGCCGTCGGGCCGGTGATCTTCAGGGCTTTGACCACCCCGTCCCCGACGGCGGCGGCGATCTTGGCCAGCAGTTGGGCCTGGACCATCCGCAGCTGGGTGGCCCAGGCCGTGGACTCGGCAGACACCGACAACACGCCGTCGTGCAGGGCGGTCGGGACAGCGTGCTCGGCGATCTGCTCCCCGACGACGATCGGCCACTGCGCGAAGACCGTTCCCTCGGCCACCTTCGGCGACCAGCCGCGGGTGTCGGCGAGGTCGCGGGCCAGGCGTCCCAGTGGCTGGGGGTCGCGGCCGTCCGGTCCGGGACCCGACCACCGCCGGCGGCTCCCGGCCACCTTCGCCCTGCGGGCGGCCGGCGAACGCTTACCGTGGCCGACCTCCTTTCCCTGACCGCGTGCCGCGGCACGCGCTTCTTCCAGGGCGCGACGGACGAGATCCATCCCCGGCACGTTGTTGAGGTGTTCGGGCGGCAAGCCGCCAGGATCCTCGGGACTTGTCATCGCTGCACCGCCGAGACCCGGCCGGTCTCGTCCTCGGTCATGGTGATCAGGATCCGCTCGGCATCCCAGTCCTGCGGGATGTCCTCGCCGACGGCGGCAGTGACGAGGACCTGCTCGGCGGTCGCGGCGACGCCGGCGAGTGCACGGCGGCGCGAGTTGTCGAGTTCGGCGAACACGTCGTCGAGGATCAGCACCGGTTCACTACCTTCTGCCCGCAGCAATTCATAAGCCGCCAGCCGTAACGACAGGGCCATCGACCAGGACTCACCATGACTGGCGAATCCTTTGGCGGGTTGGTCGCCGAGGCGCAACTCCAGGTCGTCACGGTGCGGACCGACCAGACACACCCCTCGTTCCAGTTCCGCATCGCGGCGCCTGGCCAGCGCGGCGAGCAGGGCCGCTTGCAGAGACTCCACATCGCCGCCGCAAACGTCGAGGTCGAGGCTGCTGCTGCGGTAGGCGATCGCCGCCGGTCGCGAGGCCGGTGCCAGCAGTTGGTAGGCCTTCTCGACCTCCGGTGCCAGTTCGTTGACCAGATCCAGCCGCGCCGCGGTCAATTCCGAACCATGCTCGGCGAGGTGTCCGTCCCAGACCTCCAGGGTGTCCAGCATCGCACCGTCGATTCGAAACCTTTTTCCCGCAGCGGATTTCAACAGTGCGGTGCGCTGCTTGAGCACCCTGTCATAGTCGGCCCGTACCGCGGCGAGGCGCGGTCGGCGTAGCGTCGCCAATTCGTCGAGATAGCGACGGCGCTCCGCCGGATCACCACGAACCAGCGACAGATCTTCGGGTGCGAACAGCACTGCGCGCACCGCACCCAGCACCTCCCGGGTGCTGCGCACCGGAGAACGGTTCAGCCGCGCCTTGTTGGCGCGGCCGGCGGCGATCTCGATGTCGACCGCCAACTCTCGTCCCTCGTTGACGACGATCGTCGACACCACCGCGCGGTCCGCGCCCGCACGGACCAGGGGAGCATCGGTGGAAACCCGATGTGAACCCAGGGTGGCGCAATACCACAGCGCCTCAACGAGATTGGTCTTGCCAAATCCGTTCGGTCCGACGAAGACCGTACGGCCGGGTGCCAGTTCGAGGTCGACATTCGACCACGACCGGAAGTCGCGCAGCGCCAGGTGCCTGACGTGCATCAGTGGTGGAGCTATCCGGACAACGGGGTCCGCTTGACAGCGTGGCCACCGAATTGGTTGCGCAGTGCCGACACTGCCTTCATCGTCGGTGACTGTTCTTGTCGTGAGGCGAACCGCGCGAACAACGAGGCAGCGATCACCGGGGTCGGGACCCGATGGTTGATGGCCTCTTCCACGGTCCAACGGCCTTCCCCGGAATCCTCGGTGTAATCCGAGATCGCCGCGAAGCCGGGATCTTCCTTGAGGGCCTTGGCGAGAAGTTCCTGCAGCCACGACCTCACGACGGTGCCCTTGGTCCACGCCTGGATGACGGCCTGGGGGTCGGCGATCAGCGACTCGGCGGCGAGCAGTTCATAGCCCTCGGCGTAGGCATGCATCAGGCCGTACTCGATGCCGTTGTGGACCATTTTCGCGTAGTGACCGGCTCCGACGGGGCCGGCATGCACAAATCCGTCGGCCTTCTCACCGGCCGGGCGCAGCGTGTCGAAGATCGGCATCATCCGCGCGACGGCCTCATCGGTGCCGCCCACCATCAGCCCGTATCCTTCGGTCAAGCCCCAGATGCCACCGGATACACCCGCATCGACGAACGAAATCCCTTTCTTGGCAAGGAGTTCCGCGTGGGGACCGTCTTCGGTGAAACGTGAGTTTCCACCGTCGACCACCACATCCCCCGCCTCAAGTACGTCGGCCAGGGCGGTGATGGTCTCGTTGGTGATC
>CAIOYU010000348.1 GCA_903862565.1 uncultured Actinomycetes bacterium
CGCATCGCCGGCCGCGGATCCCACATCGGGTCGCCGCCGCCGAGCACCTGCACCACCACATGATCGGCGCCGGCGTCGAGGTGCGCGGTGACGGTCGCCGCCGCCTGCTCAATCGACCCCATTCCGACCAGAGCCCGGGCCAACCGTTCCGATCCGCCGGGGACGAAGTCCGATTCGTCGTATCCGAGCCGTAGCCACGAGTTCCGGTAGTTCGGCAGGCCCGAGTAGATCTGCAGGTACAGGTGCGCGCGGCGTAACTGGTCCTCGTCGTCCCCACCGATGACGACCGCCTGCTCTGGCACCAGCCACTTGTCCGGCCCGAGGATCCCGCGGGCGGTCGCGGTGTGCTCCGGCGTCGTCAGATACGGGTGCGCGCCGTCGGCGTCGGTGCCGGAGAGTTCAATCATCTTGGGGCCCAAGGCCGCAAGCAACCGGGTCGGCCGGCCCGAACCCGGCTCGATGGCCTCGGGCAAGGCGGCCATGCGCTCCAGGTAGGTCCGCATGGTGGTCAGGGGCTTGTCGTAGGCGAGCCCGAAGCGGTGCTGCACCATGGGTCCGTGGCTCACCCCGAGCCCAAAGGCGAACCGGCCCGGATGCAGCGCGGTCAGGGTGCGGCCGCCGCCCTCGGCCGTCTCGGGCAGCCGGACATGGATGTTCGCGATTCCGGTGCCCACCACCAGCTTTCGGGTCGCGGACAGGAACGCCGCCGACTCGACCATCGCGTCCTTGCACCCGATTTCGGGCATGAACAGCGAACCGAAGCCCAGGGCCTCGATCTCTTGGGCCACCTCCTGAGCAGCGGGCATCGGCCAGTTCTCACTGGCCCACCAGATACCGATACGGGACGGGAAGTCGATTCGGGCTCGTTGGGTCACGCCTCTACAGTGGGCTAGTGAGCTTCGATCTGTCTACTGTTTTCCACACCGTCGCCACGGCCGTGCCCGATCAGCAGGCAGTCGTGTGGCGCGACCGCCGACTCACCTTCGCCGAGGTGGACGCCCGCATCGACGGCATCGCCCACTATCTGGCCTCCCAAGGCCTGGGCTGCCACACCGAACGGGCCGAATTGGCCAACCACGAGTCCGGCCAGGACCACATGGGTTTGTACCTGCGCAACGGCAACGAGTACCTCGAGGCCATGGTGGCCGGCTACCGCGCCCGGGTGGCCCCCTTCAACGTCAACTACCGCTACGTCGAAGAGGAACTGCTCTACCTGCTGACCGATGCCGGGGCCCGCGCCCTGGTCTACGCGGCGGAGTTCGCCCCGCACGTGGCGTCGATCCGCGACCGGCTGCCGAATCTGAAAGTGCTCATCCAGGTCGACGACGGCTCGGACAACGCCCTGCTGCCCGGGGCCGTCGACTACGAGTCGGTGGTCAACACCCCGGCGCCTGCCGGCGGCATGCCCACGCCCACCGGTGACGACCTTTACATCCTCTACACCGGTGGGACCACCGGTATGCCCAAGGGCGTGCTGTGGCGTCAGCACGACATCTTCATGTCCGCGATGGGCGGCCGCCCGTTCGGCGCCCCCAAGGAACTGGAGACCTACGACGAACTGGCGACGCAGGTACGCGCCGCTCCCGGCTTGCGGTCGGTGCTGTTGATCCCGCCACTGATGCACGGCGCCGCGCAGTGGGGCGCCTTCAACATCATCAGTGCCGGCGGCTGGATCGCCTTCCCCGACGACGTCGAGCACCTCGACGCCGCGGCGACGTTGCGACTGGCCGAGCGGGAGCGGGTGCTGAGCATTCCGGTGGTCGGTGACGCGGTGGCACGGCCACTGGTC
>CAIOYU010000349.1 GCA_903862565.1 uncultured Actinomycetes bacterium
CGCCCGCACCCCTTCCCTTCTCCCCCGCATCGGCACCGGCCGCGAACCGCACCATTTTTTCCATTTCTGCGCCCGGCTCCCCTTCGTTCGCGGCCGAGTATTCTGAGATCGAGTTTCGCCGATACATGCGCGAACAATGGCATATCGACGGCCTCACCAAGGCTCAACTCCAGGACGTTACAGATTGGTGTTTTGGGCAATTCACGGCCATGGGCGTTTTCATGCCCATGCAGGGCGCCGAACTTTACGATTTCGCGCACGAGGATGACTCAACCTGGGCGGTCTCCGGCGGCTCCCTCGTCCAGCGTGAACGTAAGCGCAAGGCACATTCCATTTCTACCTTCGCCGAGCTGATGTCCATGTACGCCAACCTCTGCGTAATCACTGCCGGACTACGGGGCCCCACGGATCCTCTCGTCATCGCGCTGATCCACTCTTACGTCCCGCGACTCCGGTTGGTCGAATCCGAGGGTATCTTCTGCCCCATGCTGTACGACCGCCTCTTCCGTACCACGTACATGTGCGACAAGGCCAGCGCCCTTGTCTCCTGCACCCAGTGGGGCAGGTTTTCGCCCCAATGCGCTATCGGTATCCACAACGTCCGCGGCGGAGGTGGCGGCGGCGGCCGCGGCGGCGGCCACGGTAGTGGCGCCGTCGGCGGTGGCGCTGCTGGCGGTGGCCGTGGCGGCGGCAGTGCGGGTGGCAGCGCGGGTGGTTCTGGCAGCGGCCGGCCCGGCATCGGTACCGTGTGCAAGAACTACAACATCCTGAAAATCTGCGCCAAGATGCCGTGCCCCTACCGCCACATTTGCGATAAGTGCGGCGCCGCCCACCCCAGGACAGGCAACCACTAGGCCACCCGGAGCCCCGTGCATGCGTACACAGGGCTCCGCGCCACGACCGACGACACCGATGTGGCGATGGGGGTCGAGCCGGCGATGGACGACGAGTCGTGTTCCGACACTCCCATCGACGACCCGTGGCAGTCCGCGTGGAAGCCAACCCCGACTGGACCGGCCCGGACTCCCACCCCTTGTCCTCCCGACCCCACGCTCCTGCAGTTCGCCCGTGAGCTGGTGGCCGAAATCGGCTTCGCCGCGGCTCCCGCCCGCCTGCAGGACCTAGTTCTCGGACGCCCTCTGACCCCATTCCGCGACCACGAGCTCAGCGACATCCAAGACCCTGACGTCTTCTACCAGAACCGCACGGGTAACGCCAACCTCCCCGCGGACTACCGTCGCGGCGGCGTGCGGCCGTCGGCTTCCCAGGTCAACAACCCGTCCTTCCGTGCCTCCTCTTTCTCCGACGGCGCCCCGGAACCCGTGCCCCTCTCTGGCTTCGACTTCGACACCAAGCCCTACTGCATCTTCGACTACGATCTCTTTCGACGTCTGGTGGAGGGCACGGGGGCGTGGGACGACCACACGCTGTGGGACGACCTGCAGCATGGCTTCAAGACCCGGTGCACGGTGGTGAGACACGCCGTCGAATCCCGTTACATCGACCCGGCCTACGACAAGGCGGCCCGCCGCGCCGACCGCCTCGCCACCGACGCGGAGGTGGAACTCAAGCGGGTCGCCGGCCCCTTCAAGTCTCCTCCGATGGAGCACTTCCGCGTGAACGGCACCATCGTGGCCTACCAGCAAGACGGGTCCTACCGGTTCTGCCGGAACTTCTCGGGTCCCCGGGGCGACGCC
>CAIOYU010000350.1 GCA_903862565.1 uncultured Actinomycetes bacterium
CCTGCTACACCCACCGTGACGTGCCGTTCGCCGCCGTCGTGGTCCGACGGCGTCACATCGCGTGGTACCCGTACAGCGGAAACGTGCTGCCACTGCTGCGGGACCAGCTGACCGACTACTCGTGGAGTTCGGGAACGCTGCGGTTCACCGCCGCGGCACCGCTTCCCGACGACCTCGTCGCGCAATTGATCGACCTGCGCATCCGCGCGATCGACGGGCGATCGCACACCTAGGCTGACGGCCGTGACGCTGCTCATCGCCGACGCGAACCGCGTCCGGACCCTCACCCTGAACCGGCCGGACTCTCTCAACGCCTTCAACGAGGCGCTGTACGACGCAACCGCCGACGCACTTCTGGCTGCAGCGGACGACCCCGATGTATCGGTCGTGGTGATCACCGGCGCCGGGCGCGCCTTCTGCGCCGGACAGGACCTCGCCGAGATGCAGGCCCGGATCACCGACCCGGGTTTCACCCCGGGCAAACATGGATTCCCTGGTCTCATCGACGCGCTGGGCAGCTTTCCCAAACCGCTCATTTGTGCGGTCAACGGAGTGGGGGTCGGTCTCGGCACGACGATCCTCGGCTACGCCGATCTGAGTTTCATGGCTAGCACCGCGCGGCTGAAGTGTCCTTTCACCAGTCTCGGTGTCGCCCCGGAAGCGGCCTCGTCCTATTTGCTGCCGCAATTGGTGGGCCGACAGAACGCCGCGTGGCTGCTGATGTCCTCGGAATGGGTGGACGCCGCCGAGGCCCTGCGGATGGGACTGGTCTGGAAGGTCTGCGAGCCGGACGACCTCGCCGCCCAAACCCGCAGGCACGCCGAAGTACTTGCCTCGCGGTCGCTTTCCAGCCTGATGGCCGTCAAACACACCATCACCGAGCCGATCCGTGCCCAGATCGCGGATGCCCGTCGACGCGAAGATGCCCACTTCGAAAAGTTGCTGGGATCCCAAGCCAACGCAGCGGCGCTGACCGACTTCAACCGCGGATGATCGGCTACCTGCAACTCACTGCGCGACACACCGTATTTTGATTTCTGCTGGGTTACCGATATCCATGCGAAGCGCGTCCTAAATTCCCTACGATCGCCCCAAGCGCCAGTCATCTAGGAGGAAATTTCCATGGGCAGTGAACGCGACACAGTTGCCACCGGCGTCGCCGGCAAGCTCGACTGGTTGCGCAACTCGGTCAAAGAACATCCCGAGGGTGCCGCCGATTCGACCTGGGCATGGATCGGAGATCTGGCCAAGCGGGCGAAAGAAGACGCCACCGGCGCAGATAGCGACCTCAACGAGCTGTTCCGGCTCGGCACCGCTCCCACCAACCTGAACGGCCCGACCGAGGGCATTCTGGTCATGACCACCACCAACCCGAAGTTCGACGCCGTCGTGCGCGCGATCACGGCGCTGTGGATGCCGTGGCAGGGCAAGCGCTTCGACAACCAGGCGGGCACCGGTGACAACCGGCTGACCAAGAGCACCGGCCTGGTCGGCAAGCTGCTGTGGCCGCTGTACTCCATGAAGGACCACATCGACGGCAAGCTGGCCTTCGACTTCAAGACCTACGTCGAGGCCGGCAAGGACGATCCCGATATCGACGTCATGGTCATCGACTACGCCAACATCGAAGACAACCCGAAGCTGATCATCCGCAGCGTTCGCGACGAGCTGGTCGAACTGGTTCCTGGCGTGTACCTCGGCAAGATCCTGTTCAAGACCGACTCGGGCTACAACAAGATCGGCTACTTCGCCCTGCGCACCCCGCGCTAGCCCTTGAATAACGCCACACCAACACAATCCGACTAGGGGAGAATCAATGAGCGACAAACAGTGGTACGAGCAGCCGTCCCTGATCCTGCAGGTGAGTGCGCTGGCCAAGGTTCGAGACAAAATGCGCGAGAAGAGCCTTTTCGAGGGCGAGGGCATCCGTCCCAAGACCGATCTCGGCGAGCCGAGCGAGGAGGCCAAGCAGGGCCGCACTCCGGACGGAACTTTCAACGATCTGTCCGACCCGTGGATGGGTGCGGCCGGCACCGGTTTCGGCCGCAACGCGCCGCCGAGCATGACGATCACCCACACCAAGAAGCTGCTTGATCCGGACCCCCGCCTGATCAGCCGCAAGCTGATGGCCCGCGACTCCTTCAAGCCGGCCGGCATCATCAACTCTCTGGCCGCTGCGTGGATCCAGTTCGAGAACCACAACTGGTTCTTCCACGGCAACGGCGATCCGGACAAGGTGATCGACATCCCGTTGGGCGCCGGCGATGACTTCCCGCAGAACCCGATGCAGATCCGCCGGACAATCCCGATGAACGGAAAGGAGATCGTCGACGGCCAGCCCGCTCCGGTGTTCGCCAACACCGAAACGCACTGGTGGGACGCGTCCCAGGTCTACGGCAGCGGCAAGGAGAAGCAGTCCGAGGTCCGGACCTTCACCGACGGCAAGATCAAGGTTGAGACCGATGGCCGCCTGCCCGCGAGCGCCACGACCGCCGGCATCGATCTCACCGGGTTCGAGGAGAACTACTGGACCGGCGTCGGCCTGCTGCACACGCTGTTCGCCCGCGAGCACAATGCCGTCTGCGACGCGTTGAAGAAGGCCTACCCGAGCTTCAACGATCAGCGTCTCTACCAGACCGCCGTTCTCGTCGTCTCGGCGCTCATCGCCAAGATCCACACCGTGGAGTGGACGACGTGCGTGCTGCGCCACCCGGCGCTGCAGATCGGCATGAACGCCAACTGGTACGGCGCGCTCGGCGAAACCTTCAAGGAGAAGATCGGTCGCATCGGAGACAGCGAGGCCCTGTCCGGCATCGTCGGCTCCCCGGTCGACCACCACTCCGCACCGTTCTCGCTCACCGAGGAATTCGTCACCGTCTACCGGTTGCATCCGCTGATCCCGGACGACTGGAACTGGTTCTCCCTGGAGTCCGGCGAGCACCTCCGGAACACCACCTTCACCGAGATCCAGGGCAAGTACACGCGCGACTTCATGCACAGCATGGAGATGGGTGACCTGTGGTACTCGATGAATACGGCCAGCGCCGGCGCGATCTGCCTGCACAACTACCCGAACGCCCTGCGCAAGCTGGAGCGGATCGACGGCCAGGTCACCGACCTGGCCACCCTGGACCTGGTTCGCGACCGCGAGCGCGGCGTGCCCCGGTACAACGATTTCCGCGAGGCGATGAACATGCCGCGGCGTAAGAGCATCGACGAGATCACGCCCAACAAGGCGTGGGCCAAGGAGATCAACGAGATCTACGGCGGCGACGTCGACCTGGTCGACACCCAGATCGGTATGCAGGCCGAGCAGCCGCCGAAGGGCTTCGGTTTCTCCGACACAGCCTTCCGCGTGTTCATCCTGATGGCCTCGCGTCGGCTGAAGAGCGACCGGTTCTTCACGACCGATTTCAACTCGGACGTCTACACCCAGGTCGGCTTCGACTGGGTGAACGACACCTCGATGAAAGACGTCATCCTTCGCCATTACCCGGAGCTGGAGCCGGCATTGGAGGGTGTCGAGCGGGTCTTCGCGCCATGGCCGAAGCTCGGTGCGCCCGCCGCGGACAAGCCGAACCGGATCGTCCAGCTGGCCGATACCGTCCGCGCCTACATGCCCTGGGGTTAAACAAAAGTGACCGATGACTTCCCGCACGCATCCGTACTGGAGGGCATTCGGTTCACTGCCCAGATCGGTGTGCCGAACGTAATCCAGGGTGTGTTCAACAAGCGTGAGCTGCCCGTGAAGATTGCGTCTCGGCTCGGTGCTGACCACCTGGGGTTCCAGTTGGTCGACGGGTTGGTGAAGCGCTACGGTCCCGGACCGTTCTACGTCCGGTTGGCCAAGGACGAAGCGCTGCTTGTTCACCACCCCACCGATCTGAAGTTCGTGCTGGGCGGCTCCCCTGATCCTTTCGCCTCCGACCCGGAGCCGAAAGTGAAGGGGATGGCCGCTTTCCAGCCGGACGCACTGACAATTTCGAGCGGGGATCTCTGGGCACAGCGTCGGCAGTTCGCCGACGCTGTGCTCGAGCCCAGCCAGTCGGTGCACCGGCTTGCTGGCTCGTGGACCGGCATCGCCGCCGACGCGGCCCGCGAGCTGGCCGGCAAGCCGATCCGCTGGCACGACATCGAGCAGGCGTACCTTCGGGTGATCCGTCGGGTCGTGCTCGGCAACAGCGCGGCCGACGACACCCGGATCACCGATCTGCTCGACGAATTGATGTCCCAGGGCAACAAAATGCCCGGGGAGCCGGGGCCGCAGTACCCGGAGTTCATCCGCATGATCGAGGGATACATCGAGAAGGCCGAGCCCGGCAGCCTGGCCTCGGAAGTTGCGAAGGCCCCGACGCCGCCCGGTGGCGCCGCCGGACAGATGATCCACTGGATGTTCGCACTCAAGGCGAATCAGGCGGCCAATGTCTTCCGGGCGCTGGCGGCACTGGCCACCCACCCCGAGCAGCAGCGCGAAGCCCGCGACGAGATCGCCGGTACCGACCTCTCCACGGCTGCGGGAGTGGCCTCACTGGACTACCTCGGAGGCTGTCTCCTGGAGGCCATGAGGCTGTGGCCGACGGTGGGAATGCTGATCAAGCTGGCTCACCGCGATGTGCAATTCCCCAGCGGCGCAGTGCTGCCAGAGGGCACCCAGGTGATCGTCTACAACGTGTTCAACCACCGCAACCGCGCCGTCGTCCCGTACGCCGATCGTTTCTCCCCCGGGGAGTGGGTCAGCGGAACTGCGGGCCAGGATTGGTCGTTCAACTTCTTCAGCCACGGACCACAGAATTGCCCGGGTGCGGGGATCTCGGTGTTCCTCGGCCAAGCGGTGATGGCGAACCTCCTGAACGCCGGCCCGTTGTCGGTCAGCGGGGTCAGGCTGGATCCGAACAGGCCACTGCCGCACGGCGTCGACCTGTACGGGATCACCGTGCACGCCGGCACGTCGAGCCTTTGAAAAAAGCCACATCAAGATGCGGTTGGGGTGCTACTAACAACGCATGACCACCACAAGCGAGCACCTGCAGAGGGCACTCGACGGCCGTTGGCGTGACACGAAGAACATGATCCGCGAGAAGTTGGCGCTGGATATCTTCAAGCCGCGCTTCTTCCCGTCCAAATCGGTGGCTCGGGCCCGGGTGATGGAACAACTCAAGATCATCGCTGCTGCGGGCGCCGCCGACGACCTTTTCCAGAAGGGCGTCGGCGGCACCGGGGATGTCGGTGCCGCGGTGACCAAGATCGCCATGCTGGCGATGTCGGATCTGTCCCTGATGGTCAAGGGCGGAGTGCTCTGGGGATTGTTCGGCGGGGCGGTCCAGAACCTCGGCACCGAACGCCACCATGAGGCCTACCTGCAACCGCTGATGAAGCTCGAGTTGGCGGGCTGTTTCGCGATGACCGAGACGGGCCACGGCAGCGACGTTCAGGCACTCGAGACGACGGCCACCTACGACCCGGAGACCGAAGAGTTCGTCATCCATTCCCCGACGCGGACCTCACGCAAGGACTATCTGGGCGGGGCGGCTGAAAGTGCCAATCTGGCGGCGGTTTTCGCTCAGTTGATCACCCAGGGCGAGGGCCATGGCGTGCACTGCATCGTGGTGCCGATCCGCGACGATGCCGGCAACACCCTGCCCGGGGTCACCATCACCGATTGCGACTACAAAGGCGGCCTGCTCGGCGTCGACAACGGCCGCATCATGTTCAACCAGGTACGGGTTCCCCGGGAGAACCTGCTGAACAGGTTCGCCGACGTCGCGCCCGACGGCACGTACTCCTCACCGATCGAGAACCCCAACCGACGCTTCTTCACCATGCTGGGCACGTTGGTCCGTGGCCGCATCACCATCGCCGGCAGCGCTGCGCAGGCCGCACGGGTGGCACTGGACATCACCGTCCGCTACGCCCTGCAGCGCAGGCAGTTCAACAACCCCGATGGTGACGGCGAAGTGCTGATCATGGACTACCTGGTGCACCAGCGCCGCCTGTTGCCCTACGTCGCCCAGTCCTATGCGCTGCAGTTCGCTCAGAACGCGTTGGTCGCCAAGATGCACGATCTGGAATCCGCCGAGGTCTACGACCCGGAGGAGCAGCGCGAACTGGAAGCCCACGCTGCCGGCCTGAAGGCGATCGCCACCTGGCACACCAGTTCAGCGATCCAGGAGTGTCGCGAGGCCTGCGGCGGTGCAGGCTATCTCGCCGAGAACCGGTTGGTGGGATTGCGCGCCGACAGCGACGTGTTCACCACCTTCGAGGGCGACAACCACGTCCTGCTGCAACTGGTGGCCAAACACATGCTCACCAGCTACAACGACGACATCAAGGGTATGAGCCCCTACGAATGGGTGCAGTTCGCCGCCAACTTCGCCGGGGAACGGGTGTCGAGACGGACTGCTGCGACCCAGATTCTGCAGCGGTTCATTGACAACAGCCAGGACAACAACGAGACGGGCAGCCTGTTCAACCGGGGCACCCAGGCCAAGATGTTCGAAGACCGCGAACAGTACCTGCTGTCGTCGTTGGCTCGTCGGATACAGCGGCGAACGAAGACGATGTCTGCGTTCGACGCGTTCAATTCGGTGCAGGACCACGTGATGCACCTTGCACGGGCCCATGTGGACCGCTCGGTGCTGGCGGCGTTCATCAGCGGTATCGAAGGCTGCGAGGATCCCGAGGCCCGGCGGATCCTCGAGCTGGTCTGCGACCTCTATGCTCTCGATGTGATCGAAGCCGACAAGGCCTTCTTCCTGGAGCACCGACTGCTCTCAACTGAACGTGCCCGGGCGGTGACCAACGGGATCAACGAACGTTGCCGCAACCTGCGTCCGCACGCCGAAACGTTGGTCGACGCGTTCGCGATCCCAGAGCAACTGCGCTACGCGGAGATGCTGCACCCCGAGCACATCCCCGCGGCCGGTTCGTGATGGCAGTTTCGTGATGGCGGTTTCGTGATGGCGGTGGCGTGATGGCACCGACCAACGTCATCGAAGAGATCATCGACTGGCTGTACTCCCACCAACTCCAGATCGGCGAGCATTGGTCCTATCTGCTGCCTACTGGGTTTACCTGGTGGGCGGACCAGTATGCGCAGACCGTCGAAATGGTCGGCGAGGAGAAGGGGCCGAACGGTGAAACCGGCTACCTCATCTGTGTCCGCACCGAGTTGCTGCGCGATCTGGACCTGACCGATGAGGCCCTGACCGAGATCAACGCGTTCCCGATGCGATGTGCCTCGATGGCCGGTCCGGTTTACGACGTCGAGGCCCGCCGACTCGACCTGTGGTCGCTGGTGCGCGTCACCGAGGACAACGGCAGTTGGATGCGGTTCCTCCTCGGTGCTGCAGCGGTGACACAACTCGCCGAGGCCCGGATCATGGCTCCGGTCCTCGCCGACGCGGTGGGCGCGCTACCGGCCACCAGCGAGCATCCGGAGGCGGGGCAGCGGACGGTTCCCGACGAAATGGCCTTTGCTGCAGGGACTTTCGTGACATCCGGCGACGAGCCTTGTGCATGGCCCGAGTCGGAATTCCAGCAGATCGCCACCGAGTACATGAACCTGCCGCCGGCCGTGTCGGCCACCGCAAGCGGGCGAGGGTTCAGCGTCGAGTTCCCGTTCGGGGAGAAGACCTCCCTGACCCAGGTGCTCGGCGATCAGCCCCACCCGCTCTACGGGAACGGACTGCTTGTCCTGCAACAGTTCCCGGTTGACGTCGACGGTGTGCCACTGTCGGAGTCCGACGGCATCAGGCTCGCGCTGTCGTTGAACGCCGCGGACCTCACCCGCCACCTGACCGGCTACGGCCTGGGTAGCTACGTCTTCTCCGACGGCATGATCCACTTCAGCGGATTCATCCCCAATGCGTTGCACAAGCCCGGTCTGCTGCCCAACCTGTACTTCTCCTGCGCGGCCCGCGCCCAGGCGATGGAAGCCCGCTTCGTCGAAAACGACTGGGACGCCGACGCCTACACCGTCGATCCCGCGGTGTTCGCACGACGGCAGCAGCAACGCAAGGAAACCCAGCCCGTCGTCGAACGGCCCATGCGCGGCTGCCCGATGATGCAGGCCAGGGCCGAGGGTCGCTGACCTACGCTCAGGCGGTGGCCGGTGTGCTGATCACCGACAGATCGTCGAGGTCGTAGGCCGTTACGCGATCCGCGGAGACCGCATAGAGCACGTTGCCGATTCGGACGGTCCGGATCACCGATCCGTCGGTCGGGATCTCGCCGCGCAATTGGATACCGCTCGCGTCGACGTGCAGCACCTCCAGCATCTGGCCGGAATGGTAACTGCCGGTCAGGGAGTCATACCCACTGCCGGAGACCGGGACCACGAGCAGACCGTCCTCGGGGGAGTACAGCAGGGCGTGGTGATCGAACTGCGCGTCCGACCACGACCACTGGGAGTTCTCGTCGAGGAATTGCCGGTCGACCTGAATCGGATGGGTTCCGTCACTGACGTCGAACAAAGACACCTGAACCTGATTCGCCCCGGACCGGCGTTCCTGACCGATTCCGATCAGCAGCCCGTCACCGACCGACTGGAGATAGTTCGAGAACCCCGGGATGACCAATTCGCCCATGAGGACCGGCGCGGTCGGCGTGCTCAGGTCGATGGCGAACAGCGGGTCGGTGCGCAGGAACGTAACCAGATAAGCCGTGTCGCCGACGAACCGGGCCGCGTACAGCTGTTCTCCCGGAGCCAGGCCGGTCAGTCTGCCGGTGATGTCGAGGGTGTTCCCGGCGGTATCGAGCACATAGACCCCATTGTCGTCGTGCGACGTCCAGCTATCTGCGGCACCGTCCGCGCCGGGAGTCAGCTGCCAACTCCACGTGTGCGTGGCGACCCGCAGATATCCGTTCTGCTCGTCCATCGAGAATTGGTTGACCAGTGAACCGGGCACCAGGCCACTGGCCTGCCAGCCGACGTCGGTGCCGTTGACGGTGAAGCGGTCGATCCTGGTCTGGGTCGACGAACCCTTCTCGGAGTAGTCGTCCTGGTTCGACGCCACGTACAGCGAGTCCGGGGTCATGTAGATGCTGGTGCCGCTGGCGTAAGCCAACGCGCCGACACTGTCGGCGAAGTGCGACCCGGCAGATGCATTCTGCGAATCCACCGACACGACGGTCACCAGGGACTGTTCCCCGTCGGCGGCCGGACGCACGATGTCGGACGGGCCGGCCAGCACGCCCAGATCGACCAGGTTCCCGTCAGCGTCGAGCGAATAGGCATGCGGCAGTGACAATGTAGTGATCTGCGGGCCCACCCGGGCGACGTAGTCGTCCCAGGATTCGTAGGTGCGGTAGGTGATGGGCGCGTCGGGATCCCAGCGGATCTTCGCCGAGGCGGCGACGTCGGCCGACTGCCCGTCGAGCGCCTTGGGACCCGCAGGGCCGGTGAACTCGGTGTAGGCCGGCGCCGGCAGGTTGAGGTTCCGGTCCATGACGAGGTACACGGTGCCGTCGACCGCGCGCGCATCGCGGTAGCCGCCGTCGAACACCGTCTGGGTGACCACCGTAGGGGCAGTCCGGTCGGTGACGTCGAGCACGGTGACGGTGGTTTGCGGATTCCAATTCCACGGGCCGGCCATCCGCACCATCGGCCCGTACCAGCCCGAACCGGACTGGGTGATGACGGTCAGCCGGTCACCGGAGAGGAATTGCCCGATGACGTTGCCTGACAACGCAGTGCGGGACACCGCTGTCTGGGAGGTGGCCGGAGAGTTGGCGTCGAAGATCGTCAACTGACTGTTCTGCGCCACGTACAGGTACGTGCCGTCGGTCTCGACCACGTCAGCTTCGTCAACGCCTGCGACCTGTGTGTTGGTGTCAGAAGCAATGACCGCCGGTGCGACCGCGCCGTCGAGGTACTTGTAGTACGGACCGTAGTTGTAATACGGCAGCGTCTGGCCGAACATCCCGCCGTACTGCTCTTTGGCCAGGCCCAAAAGATAGTCGCGCATTTGCTGGTCGGTGAAGTACGGCGACTCCGTGCTCGTCACCGTCGTTCCCGCCGTCGCTAACCCGGGCAGGATGGTGGACAAGGTTCGGCGCACGAGAAGCATTGCGCCCTGCATGAATTCGGCGATCGGGCCGGACGGCAGCGCGGAAAGCCAGTTGGTGGTCGATCCGAGGAACTTGTTGACCGCTGTCGTGATCACCGTGACGGGAGCCGTCGCAACGGGTTTGGGCGCAACAGGTCTGGGCGCAACAGGTCTGGGCGCAACAGGTCTGGGCGCAACAGGACCAGCAGCGCCGAGCACCCGATGGCTCTGCAACCAGCTTCTGAGCGTCGGCAGCGGACGGCTGGCCGACGCGACCGCCGCTGCCGG
This sequence comes from uncultured Actinomycetes bacterium, assembly GCA_903862565.1. Lineage (GTDB taxonomy): Bacteria > Actinomycetota > Actinomycetes > Mycobacteriales > Mycobacteriaceae > Mycobacterium. Next base: position 10,335 of record CAIOYU010000350.1, read on the forward strand.
AGCAGCCGCCGCGGAAGGGCTGGAAGCGGCCGGAAGACGCACCGGTCCAACGGTTTTGGGATCAGTGGGTGCGGCAGCGAAGATCGCCGGAACCGGCGAGGTCGCGGCCGCCGGGGCGGGGGAGTCCGGGAACGACCGCGGGTGGGCCGCCCTGTCCCGGAGCCTGGACCTGCTAGCGGCCTGGGGCGTGGCGTTCGCTGTGTCCCGCGCAGAAGTGGCCGCGGCGGGAAGGGGTGGTGCCGCCACCGCCGAGTGGTTGCCATCGACGCCGGGACGGGAGGTGCCCGTTGTCGACCTGGCGGATCCGGAACCGCGCGTCGCGGACGAGGACACCGTCGGGGAGTCGGAATCGTCGGCCGCGGCAATCCCGGCGGCCTGCGGACCTGCCAACGACATGCCCAATACGAATGCCGCCGCCCCCACCCGGGCGCCACGCTTGTTCATCGGCATGAAAGACGACCGCCTTCGCTGCTTGTGAGAGATCATTCGAACGATCCGTCGGTCTCCAGGCTACCACGGCGTTATCGCACCATGAAGACCCTTTCTCAGGCTGCTCTAGGGCGGAGCCCAGTCAAACGGGTGCCCGACTTGCCGGAAGGAACATTTGCTGTGGCCCAGGCTGAGCCCGCCGACCGGGCAGCGGGGAGACTAGACGGCGTGACGGCGTCGGTCGAGGGTGCGGAGGCCGCGCCCCGCCGTGCCGACGTGGGAGCGCAGCAGCGCAATCTGATTTTCGTCGCGGTCCTGCTCGGGATGCTGCTCGCCGCACTCGATCAGACCATCGTGGCGACTGCTTTACCGACGGTGGTGGCCGATCTCGGCGGGGCGGGCCACCAGGCCTGGGTGGTGACGAGCTACCTCCTGGCATCCACCATCACCACGGTGATCGTCGGCAAACTCGGCGATCTCTTCGGCCGCAAAGCCGTCTTCCAGGCCGCGATCGCGTTCTTCCTGGCCGGGTCGACGCTGTGCGGCGTGTCCTCCTCCATGCCGATGCTGGTGGCATCCCGGGCTCTGCAGGGCATCGGCGGCGGCGCCATCATGGTGACGTCCATGGCGGTGATCGGCGAGGTGATCCCGCTGCGGGACCGCGGGCGGTATCAGGGGGCGCTGGGCGCGGTGTTCGGCGTGACCACGGTGATCGGCCCACTGCTGGGCGGGTTCTTCACCGATCATCTGTCGTGGCGCTGGGCGTTCTGGATCAACGTTCCGATCGCCCTGGTGGTTCTGGTGGTCGCGACGTCGGCGATCCCGGCACTGGGGCGCACCGGCAAGCCGGTCATCGACTATGCCGGTATCGCGCTGATCGGCGCGGGTGCCACCGGGCTGACGCTGGCGACCAGTTGGGGCGGCAGTACCTACCCATGGTCCTCGCCGGTGATCATCGGCTTGTTCGTCGCCTCCGCGGTGGCACTGGTCGCGTTCGTCAGGGTCGAACTGCGCGCCCGCGAGCCGGTGTTGCCGATCCGACTGTTCGCCGACCCCGTGTTCACGGTCTGCTGCGTGCTGAGTTTCGTGGTGGGATTCGCGATGCTCGGGGCGCTCACGTTCCTGCCGACCTTCATGCAGTTCGTCGACGGCGTCTCCGCCACCGTCTCGGGAATGCGAACGCTACCCATGGTGGCCGGCCTATTGATCACCTCCATCGGCAGCGGCATCCTGGTCGGCCGAACCGGCCGATACAAGGTGTTCCCGGTGGTGGGTACTGCGTTGATGACCGTCGGCTTCGTGCTGCTGTCGCAGATGTCGACAGCCACTCCCGTGTGGCGGCAATCGCTGGACCTGTTCATCCTGGGGGCCGGTATCGGCCTGTGCATGCAGGTGCTGGTGCTGACGGTCCAGAACACCGTCGACTTCGACGATCTGGGAGTCGCCACATCAGGGGTGACCTTCTTCCGGACCATCGGAAGCTCCTTCGGCGCGGCTATTTTCGGCTCCCTGTTCGCCAACTTCCTGGCAGACCGGATCGGGCCCGCCCTGGCGGCCGGCGGAGCGCCCGCGGTGGCGGCCGAGTCACCGCAGGCACTGCACAGGCTGCCCGCGGAGATGGCCGCGCCGATCATCGACGCTTACTCCGACGCGTTGGGCCGGGTCTTCCTCTTCGCCGCGCCCGTGGCTGGCGTCGGGTTCATGCTGGCGCTCATGCTCAAGGAGGTCCCACTCCGCGAAATCGACGGCGGACCAGTCGATCTCGGCGAGGGTTTCGGCATGCCCTCGGCCGAGACGCCGGACGAGATCCTGGAAACCGCCGTCAGCAGACTGATCCGTGACTCCCCGGATCTGCGTCTACGCTCGCTGGCCGAGCGTCCCGGGTGCGAGCTCGACGTCGGACGTCTGTGGGCGCTGGTGCAGATCTACCGGAACAAACAGGTCTTCGGGTCGGCGAAACTTACCGAGATCGCCGAACGCCTGCGGGTGCCCTATGAAGTGATCGAACCGCCCTTCGCACGACTGGTGGGCACCGGATACGCCCTGCGAACGGGTGGTGAGTTCTGGCTGACCCAGGATGGCGTGCGCCAGATCGACGTCGCGTCGTCGGCGATCGTCGGACGGATCGTCGACAAGCTCGGCACCGCAGGCAATTTCCAGGGGCGCCCCGACCGTCTGCATGTCGAGGCCGCGTTGGAGCGGATCGCTCACCGACTGCTGCTGCAGCAGCCAAATCAATAGGGCGGCGGGTCAGCGGCCAAGCGGGTTTCATCGAGCCCGCGTTCCCATCGGATGCGTGCGGCCCGGTCAGCGGTCCGGGTGCGCCTACGCGTGGGCATCGACAGCGTTCGCCCCGGCCGGCCATCCGCGTGGCGGAGGGTCAGGGTGAGGCTTTCGGTGGAAACCGCGAGTTGGGGAAAGAACACCGCCCCGCCGGGGCTGGTAGTGTGGGACCGTCTCGACGGTTCGGTCCACACAATGGTGCCGTCGGCGAATTGCTCCTCCCGCCAACCGTTCTCACCCGTCCTGTTACCGGAGTCGTAAAGAACACTCTGGCTAGGTCTCGTCTAGGCGTCGATGGTGGCGGCGGGATCTCCACTAGACCCCAGCGGTCTACATCATTTGCACCACAGGCGGGTTCGACAAATACGCATTCTGCCCGATGCCGCACCCCCGGTAGGTTCGTTAACGTCGTCGTCAACAGGTCAGACCCGACCAGAAAACGACAAGAACAGAGGTCAGCCATGAGCACCGCCACCAAGAAGTTCGCACTCGCCGCCTTGTCCACACCCGTCCTGGCGGCATTGGCCATCGGGCTGGCTGGGTCGGCCGTTGCTGCTCCCGCAGGACCGCAGCCTTCCGACACAGGCACCACCACAACTAGGGGGCAAGAGAAAGGTGGTTACAACAAGATGATCGGGGATGTCAAGGACTTACGGGACGTGACGAACCTCAGCTCTATAAATCTCTCCCGCGTAGACCCGATCGGTGATGGGGTGTGGGGACAGACTGACTCGTCCAGGCTAGGCACGGCGGCGAGACCGACCGGCCGTACCGCCCGGGGAGCTACCCAGAGGAGGCCACTGCTCGGCGGTACTAACAGCCCGTACGACGACGGCGACTGGGAAATCGGCAAGGACACCTATGCGAGACTCCTGCAACTGCTGAGCCGGTGAGGTTAATCACACAGCGCGATGGTGTCCTGGCGCTCCGCGCTCGACTGGCGGCGTGAACATCGAGGCGGTGATCGAGGCGCCCGGCGGCCAGGTGATGTCAGGGTTCCACCCTTCCTGCAATGGACTTCCGTACCCTGACGGCTCCTACTGGCATGTGCAGGCTTCACACCCGTACGGCTACGGTGGCCTCTCATCGCTTCCGTGGGAGCCACCGGTTCTGATACAGCCGCAGCCGACAGTGCCGTAGTGCCCGTCTCGCTGGCTCAGTAACGAACCTAAACGGCCGCAGTGCAACCGATTACCGATCGGTGCGCTGCGGCCGTTGTTGTTGGGTTGTGGTGGTGTGCCGTCCCGGTACTACCGGTGTCCGATCCTGTCGATCACCGGTGCCGCCACACGTGTACCGGGGGCCACCGGTTCTAGGTGCCGTCGAGCAGATCCTGTAACTCGACGGCGCGCACCGCACTGTTGAGCGGTACGGCTTCAGACGGCTCGGTGTCTCCGCTGCCACCGGCCAGGTGGTACGCGATCAGATCTTTGATATCGCGCGTCTCCAGCACTTTGGCTACTTCTTCTTCAGCGGATGCTCGGCGTCGCTGATCGGCACGCGCTTGCACGTTCGCCATTGCTTGCGTGATCGCCGATATGCCAGACAGCTTCGGTGCCAACCACCGTGTCGGATCTATCTGATCCTTCGACGCCAGGTAGTTGATCACTTGCACGGCCAGCGGATCGGTGACGTAATTCTCGTCGGTCATGGCTATCCGTTCTGCGTGACGAGATCGGCGGTATCGGCGCCGTCTTCGGGATCCACGACGACTCGGACGTTGCCGATCGAACCGGGTTGACGAATCCACCTCTCTTGCAAAGGCAACGGACGGCGGTACGGCTCGACGGGTAACTCGACGGCTGCGCGGATCTCGGCGACGGTGGACAGTGCCGGGCACCGTCCGCATCGGGACTCCGACTCCCACGCTGTCCAGATTGCGCGGCGGTGGACACCGTCGGTGTTGACGACCAATGCGAGTACTTCTTCGTCGGTGGTTACCGGGTATCTGGCGAGCCGTGTCGATGCGCTCAGGACGGCTACAGCGGTGTTTATGCCGCTGCTGGCGAGCAGTCCGTTGAGCCACGCGGCACGCACGACGTCGGTGGCGTCGATCAACTGTTCTGCGGGTTGGGTGACGGCCCGCCGCAAACAACCGGCGCGCCATCGCCATCCGCTCCGCTCTGTTGCGCCCCCGCCATCTCGGCCAGAAGATCAGCCTCACCAAGATCATCGAACATGTGTTCGACACTAAATCATGGGTCTGACAACTACGCTGGAGCCATGGACGATCCTGTCTACCCTCCGGCCGTCGTCGGCACCATCGTCAACCCGGCGGGCCTGACGCTGGCGAAAGTCGTTCCAGCCGAACGGGTGCACACTTTTGCCGATCCGGGACTCGGCGCCAGCCCCACCTGGCACGGCTTCGCGATCGACCGTGCGGGGATCGCCTTCACCGACGCCATCAGCGTGATCGGCGACGAGCGCCTGCGCCTGGACCTGCACGCACTGCGCACGATCGACGACGGACTCGGCTGGGCACCGGCGTCGTTCTACGACCAGGACGGCAGCCCGGTCCCCGCGTGTTCACGAGGAACGCTGCGCCGCATCGAGTCCCGCCTCGAACAGGCCGATCTGAGCGCCCAAGTGGGCCACGAGATCGAGTTCCTGCTCGTGGCCCCCTCGGGGGACCGGCTTCCCGGCGAACTGTGGGCTCAATACGGGCTCGCCGGGGTGCTCGAGCATGAGGGCTTCGTCCGCGACGTGCTGACGACCATGGCCGACGCCGGGGTGTCCGTCGAGCAGTTCCATCCGGAATACGGGGTCAACCAGTTCGAGCTCTCATTGACGCCGAAGTCGCCGGTCGAGGCGGCCGACGAGGTGGTTCTGGCCAGAATCCTGCTCAGCCGCGCAGCTCGAGCCCATGGGCTGCGGGTGAGCCTGTCGCCGGTGCCCTTCGCGGGAAGCGTGGGGTGCGGCGCACACCAACATGTCTCGCTGTTCCGCGGCGGCCGGCCGGTGTTCTCGGGGGGAACCGGACCACACCGGATGACGGCGGACGGCGCCGCAGCGATCGGCGGCATCGTGGCGGGACTCACCGAAGCCCACCTGGTGTTCAGCGGATCGATCGTCTCGGGCCTGCGGATGCAGCCGGGCAACTGGTCGGGCGCCCACGCCTGCTGGGGAACCGAGAACCGCGAAGCCGCAGTACGTTTCCTGCGCGCCACCCACGGCAACCCCCGCGGCGCCAATGTCGAGGTGAAGGTCGTCGATCCCTCTGCCAACCCGTATTTCGCCACCGCCGCCATCCTCGGCCTGGCGCTCGACGGTATCGAGCACCAAACGGACCTGCCGACGGAGGTCACCGTCGATCCACGTCGCCTGACCGATGCCGAGCGGGCAGCCGCCGGCGTGGTCCAACTCTCCGATCAACAGGCCGATGCGATTGCCGCACTGGATGGTTCACACCGCATGCGCGCCATTCTCGGCGATCCCGCCGTCAATGCACTTGTCGCAGTCCGACGCTACGAACTGGACACCTACGGCCACCTCAACCCTGAGGAACTGACCGACACGTTCCGGATGGCCTGGAGCCTGTGAGCGCAGATCTGGCCGAGTGCATCGCCGAACTCCCACTGATCGACAACCACGTCCACGGCTACTGGCTGTCCGAAGTCGACCGCCGGCGTTTCGAGAACGGCCTCAACGAGGCCAACACCGAGCCACTTGCCGACTTCGACACAGGCTTCGACACCCAACTCGGTTTCGCCGTCAGGGCGCACTGCGCTCCACTGCTGGGTCTTGACCGCCACAGCGATCCCGACAGCTACTGGCTGCGCCGCGCCGAGTTCAGCGCCGCGCAGGTGGCGCAGACTTTCCTGACCGCCGCGGGAGTCACCGACTGGCTGGTCGACACCGGCCTGACGGAGGGCATCGCAGGACTGCCCGAGATCGCCGAGTCCACGGGAGCGAGGGTCCACGAGGTCATCCGACTGGAGCAGGTTGCCGAGCAGGCGGCCCGCAGCGACGGAGAATATTGCGACCGGTTTCGCGAAATTCTGCACAGCAGAGCCCAATCCGCGGTGGCGACGAAGACGATCCTGGCCTATCGGGGCGGCTTCGACGGGGACTTGACGGCCCCGCCGGACCGAGAGGTCAACGCCGCCGCCCAGCGTTGGCGCGCCGCGGGGGGAACTCCGCTGACCGACCGGGTAGTGCTGCGCTTCGGATTGCACGAGGCACTGCGACTGGGCAAACCGCTGCAGGTCCACGTCGGTCTGGGCGATCGGGACTGCGACCTGCACCGCACCAACCCGCTTCTGCTGCTGGACTTCCTGCGGGTCAGCGGCAACACCCCGGTCGTGCTACTGCACTGCTATCCCTTCGAACGGGAGGCCGGCTACCTCGCCCAGGCGTTCAACAACGTCCACCTCGACGTGGGTCTGCCCGTCAACCACCTCGGTGCGCGCAGCGCGGCATTCCTGGCGCGCACTCTGGAATTGGCACCCTTCCGCAAGATCCTCTACTCCTCGGATGCGTTCGGGCCGCCCGAACTGCACTACCTCGGCGCCCTACTGTGGCGGGCCGGAATGACAGCTGCACTCGGCGGTTTCGTCGACCGCGGGGAGTGGAGCGCCGACGACGCCCGGCGGGTGGCCGGCCTGATCGGCCGCGGCAATGCCGAGCGGGTCTACGAACTCGACCGCTGACTGTTTACGGCAGGTCCGCGCGGGGAATGCCGTGGGCATGGACACGCACACCATCATCTGGATCGTCGCGATCGTGGTTGCGCTGGTGGCTGTCAGCCTCGTGCTGTGGTCGGCGGCGCGGCATCGCGAGATCCAACGGCAGGCACGTATCGCGGATGCGCGAGACGAGATGCTCCGACGGGATGACGAACGTCTTCGCCGTGCCTCGTCAGCCGCCGACCCGCGCCGATTCCCCCAACCGCACGGGTAGGTGGGCCCAGCCCCGCAGTACGCGGGTGTCGCGACGACGGCCCGCACCGGCCAACTCGGCGTCCGGGAAGTGGGTGAAGAAGCGCCGCAACCCGGCTTCGCCCTCCGTCCTGGCCAGCGCGGCACCAAGGCAGAAATGACGACCACCGGAAAAGGACAGGTGCCGACCGGCGTTGGGCCGCGTGACGTCGAATCGGTGCGGATCGGGAAACACCGCGGGATCCCGGTTCGCGGCCGCCAGGTAGATCACCACCATCTCGCCACGGCGCACGGTGGTGCCGGCCAGCGTGGTGTCGGTCCGGGCCACCCGGGCGGTGAGCTGCACCGGCGACTCCAAGCGGAGGATCTCCTCGACGGCCCCGGGCCACAGCGACGGGTCGTCGGCCAGCACCGCACGCTGGTCGGGGGAGTCGAGCAGCAGACGAATTCCGTTGCCCAACAGGTTGACTGTGGTCTCGAATCCGGCCGCCAGCACCAGCCCCGCGATGCCGAGCAGTTCGTCCTGGTTGAGCCGGATGCCGTCCTCACTGGCCTCGATGAGCTGACTCATCAGGTTGTCGCCGGGTTCGGCGCGCAGCATCTCCAGGTGCGCGGCCAGCCAGTGGTTGAACCCCACCAGACCTTGTTGGACCTGTTGATACTGCGACCAGCTCAGGCCGAAATCCAGACTGGGCGCGGCTAATTCGCCGAACTCCAGGATCTTGGGCCGGTCGGACTCGGGGACACCGAGTAACTCGCTGATGATCGCGACCGGGAGTTGCGCGCAGTAGCCCTCGACCACGTCGACCACGTCAGCTTCGAGATCGGCACCGCGCTGCTCCACATCGGCGCTGAGCTGCTCGAGAAGGTTCGCCGCCGTCGACTCCACGCCGTCTCGCAACGCCGCCACCGACCGGCTGGTGAACACCGAGGACACCGTCTTCCGATAGCGGGTGTGCTCGGGGGGCTCGACGGCGAGCAGCGACGGCGGCATGAGCGGATGCAGCAGATCCGCCCGGGTTCGGCGTTCCAGCCAGCGCAGCGCCGGGGGAAGGCTGCCGCCCATGGAGATGACGCGAAAGTCCTCTGAACGCAACAGCTCGAACGCCACGGCGTGGTCGACGGTCAAGTAGCTGACCTGAGCGCGGATCAGCGGGCCCTGGGCGCGCAGTTCGTCGAAGAACGGGAACGGGTCGGCCCGCACCGCGGGGTCGGCGACGAGTCGGGACTGCGGGTCTCCTCGGCGTGCCGCCATGGCGGCCAGTGAACGCACCACACCGTGCAGGGCTACCCAGTGCAGCCTGTCCTTGATCGCTGACATGGGTGCCTAGACCGGAGGGGTCCAGCTGACCGGGAGCCGCTTGATCCCGTGGATGAAGGCCGACAAGAGCATGGCCGGCTCCTCGATCGCGACGATGTCGGGGATCTGCTTGCGCATCTCCTCGAACACCACCGCGATCTCGCGGCGAGCGAGGTTGGCGCCGAGGCAGAAGTGCGCTCCGCCACCGCCGAATCCGGCGTGGTGATTGGGGTTTCGGGCCACGTCGAACATCCACGGGTTGTCGAACTTGTCCTCGTCGCGGTTCGCCGAGGCGTACCACATGGTGACCTTGTCGCCCGCCGCGATCGGTACGCCGCTGACCTCGACGTCCCGGGTTGCGGTGCGGCGCATGTAGACCACCGGGGATGCCCATCGCACGATCTCCTCGACCGCGGTCGGGGTGTGGGTGGCGAAGTCGTTCCACCAGATGTCGCGTTGCTCGGGGTAGCGGGTCAGCGCCAGTACCCCGTGGCTGATGGCGTTGCGGGTGGTCTCGTTTCCGGCGATGGCGAGCAGGATGAAGAACGACGCGATCTCGGCCGAGTTCAGCCGTTCGCCGTCCACCTCGGCGGCGACCAGTGCGGTGGTCAGGTCGTCGCGCGGAGTGGACCGCCGGTCCTCGGCCAGGGCGGTGGCGTAGGCGCCGATGTCGATGGCGACCTTCATGAACTCCTCGAAATCCGTGGTGAGGTCCGGGTCACCAAACCCCAGGATGATGTTGGTCCAGTGGAAGATCTGTTGGTGGTCCGCCTCCGGGATGCCCATCATGTCGCAGATCACCTGCAAAGGAAGCGGACCCGAGAGTTCCGACACCAGTTCGCCGGTGCCGTCGGGATGGTTGGCGATCATGTCCGACACCAGCCGCCGGGCGCGGTCACGTACCGAATCCTCAACACGGGCAACGACTTTCGGAGTGAACGCGCTGCGCACGATGCCGCGCAGCCGTGCGTGGCGGGGGTCATCGAGGGCGATCATCGACCCGAAATACTCGGCGACCTCGGGCATCTGGTCGGCGATCGTGATGTTGGGATAGGAACTGAAGATTTCCGGATGGCGACTGGCGAAGTGGACGTCGTCGAACTTCATCAACGCCCAGTGTCCGGCGCCGTGCTCGAAGCCCTCGAATTCCACCTCGGGGAAGAACGTGATCGGCGCCTCCCGTCGCAGGGTCGCAAACGCCCCGTCCCGGATGGCGTCGTCGAGAGCCCAGAACTCCGGGGTGCCCAGGTTGATATCCGCCAGGGGAACCTCCGGCGGCGCTTCGCCGTTGACCCGGGTCGCGATAGCCATCTGAGCCCTCTCGTCCATCTGTTGCTGTGACCAGCCACGGCCGCTGCAATCCACAGTAGGCTGTCGACCCGAAGAGCGCCGGTTCGCAGTAACCGCGCCGGGGCTACGGATCACTCCGATTCGACGACGTCCCTGATCCGCTCAAGAGTGGTACGCATGTCCCGGACGTTGCGCCGTCCGCGCAGGTAGCCGGCGAACATCCAGAACACCCGGACCGGCAGCGAGTTGTTGAGCCGGAATGATTCGGTGACGTCGGTGCCATCACCCCGCGGGGTCAACCGGTAGTGCCAGTTGTTGATCGCCTTGTCGCCGGGGCCCAGGACTGCAAAGCCGAATTCGCGGCCCGGTTCGCAGGCGGTGACCCGACAGACGGTCCAGTACACCGGGCCGATCTCGTTGCGCCGGACATGACCGCGGAACTTGGCGCCCAGTGCGGGACCGTCGGCCCCGTCGAGCCATTCGGCCTCGAACACCTCGGGGGAGAAGCGCCCGGTGTTGCGGACGTCGGCGATAAGATTCCAGATCTTGTCGGCTGGAGCCGACATATGCACCGTCACTGACCCATCCATGGGTTCCTCCTGGTCATCGTTGCCCGGAGCGTCTTGGCGACCCTTCTCACGGCATCTTTGGGGCAGCGTAGCTTTTGTCTATGGGTATAGCACTACGCCCGCCGACAGGCAGTGTCGACCGGTTCATCCCCGCCTCACCGACCGCGGTCTGGCGGGTACTGGTCGACGTCGGGGAATGGCCGCGGTGGGGTCCGTCGGTGCGCCGGGCGACCCTGGACGACGGCACCACCGAATTGAGCGCCGGGGCCCGCGGTACCGTCTGGACTGCCGTCGGGGTACCAATGCCGTTCATCGTCAACGACTTTCGGCCGGGACAGTGGTGGAGTTGGACCGTGGCCGGTGTGCCGGCGACCGGGCACGAGGTGACGGCGGTCGAGGGTGGTTGCCGGGTGCGGTTCGAGGTGCCCTGGTGGGCCGGCGCCTACCTGCCGGTGTGCGCCGTCGCGCTTGCCCGCATCGAGAAGATGGTGACCTGAGCGGGCGAATCAGCTTGCCCGGAAGGGGATTTCCGGCTGAAGGAACACGTCGTCGAGTGTCACCGTACGCAGGTTCCTGGCGCGGATGATGTCGGCCAGCGCCGGCAGGACGTGGGTGACCGGAAGATGGTTCAGGTGCCCGATGACGATGCTCTGCGGCACGAAGTACTTGTCGGCCATCGACATGATGAAGTCCTCGGTCACCTCCTTGGAGTCCGCGAGCGATCCCGACCACAGCGTCGGTACCCGGTAGCCCAGGTCTGCGGCCACGGCGTCGACTGCGGCGTTGTGGTTGCCGTAGGGCGGCCGGAAATACGGGGTGGCTTCCACGCCGTAGGTGTCGCGCAGGAAGCGGTGATTGCGGGAGAGTTGATCGGCGATCTCGGTGTCGGGCAGGGTGGTCAGGTCAGGATGCGCCCAGGTGTGGTTGCCCAACTGGATCTGCCCGGAGTCGACCAGCGGCCGCAACAGTGCGGCGTTGTCGCGCCAGGAGTCGTAGACACCGTTGACGAAGAAGGTCAGCCGAACCCCGGTTTCCTTGGCGAACTGGGTGTAGGCCCGGACAACCTCGGAGTTCACCCCGTCGTCGACGGTCAACGCGAGCAGGTCACCGTCTCCCGGCAGTTTCGACAGCTCACCGCCGCCAGGCAGTGCGACCCGCAGCCGGGGCGACGGGGGAGGCAGCAGGGGGGCGGGGGCCGGCGGGGCGGCCTCGACCGCTGCCCCGGCACTGGCGTCGCCCCCGGAGCCCCCGATGGCCTTCGCCGCGCCGAGCAAGCCCGCTGATCCCAGCACGGCCAGCATGAATCGTCGCCGGGAAGTCACACCCGTCACTTCAGTCACAACGACAGGTTAGTGACGGCCAACCCTCCCGATCGGCACCGGCGGTATTCCGGGGTGCGTGTCGCGGCTCAGCAGTACGAACGGGTGGCGGTGTCGAGGGCCTGGCGATACAGCATGTCGAGTTGGCGCTCCGCACCGACGGCGGACTTGGCCGCCTCCAG
>CAIOYU010000351.1 GCA_903862565.1 uncultured Actinomycetes bacterium
ACCCCGAGTTTGCCGTCCGAACCCATCCGCTTGATCACCGCGCGGTAGGCCTTGCCGTGCCGGTCGGCCTCCATCTCCCTGGCCTCGTCCGGGGAGATGAGGGTGGTGAAGTACTGCCGCAACTCGGCCTGCAGTGCCCGCTGCTCGGGGGTCAGTTCGATGTACATTGCGCTCCAACCAGTTCCAAGCCCACCAGATCCAGCCGATGCGCCGGTCCGCCCAACCAGCGGGTCAGATCCTTGATCGACGAGTAGAAACGGTGCATGGGATAGGTGACATCCATGCCGATTCCGCCGTGCAGATGGTGGCAGGTCTGCATCGCCGGGGGCGCCTGCGACGCGAGCCAGTACCCGAGCACGTCGAGATCCGCGTCGGCGTCGAGCGCCTCGGAGAGCCGCCAGATCACCGATGTGGCGGCCAAACTCAGAGTGCGAGAGGTGATGTAGACCTCGGCGAGTTGCGCGGCGACAGTCTGGAAGGTGGACAGCGGACGGCCGAACTGGTGGCGGCTGGCGACGTAGTCCGCGGTGAGGCGCAACGCGCCGGCCACCAGGCCTGAGGCGTAGGCCCCGGCCGAGGCCAGGGCAAGCTGGTTGGCCCTGTGCGGCACGGCCTCGTCCAGGACGGAATCGACTGCGACGTCGGAGAACTCGACCGCGTATTCATCGACTCCGCTTGAGGTGGGCGTCGCCGTCAGTCGGACCCCGCTCGCGCCGGTCGAGACCACGGCAACCGCGTCCGCGGCGGTCACGAGCATCCACGTCGCCTGTTCGGCATACGGAACGGCGATCTTGACGCCGTTGAGTCGTCCGTCAGCCAACATCGTCTCCGGACGGTCGGGCAGCGCCACACCCGGCTCGTTCAGGGCGGCGGTGAGAATCTCACCCTGCGCAAGGCCCCCAAGATAGCGGTCCTGCAGCCTGTCGTCGGCCATGTCCAGCAGTGGAACCAGGCCGAAACCCAGTGTCGACAGGGCCGGGGACACCACCCCGTGCCGGCCGATCTCGGTCAATGCGGTGGCGATCTCGGGCAAGCCGACCCCGTCGCCGCCCAGTCGGTCCGGAACCCCCAGAGCGGTTACGCCACCGGAAACCAATGCAGCCCAACTGCTCTCGCGCTCCAGCGCGGACTTCACGACGTCAGTGACGGCCTGCTGAGCGGGGTCGGGAGTGAAGTCCACGTCAGGAGGCCGTGGTCGAACCGGTGTAGTCGACCTGCCAGTGCTTGATGCCGTTGAGCCATCCCGAACGCAGACGTTCTGGGTTTCCGATCGGCGACAGGTCGGGCATCTGGTCGGCGATTTCGTTGAAGATCAGGTTGATGGTCATCCGGGCCAGGTTCGCTCCGACGCAGTAGTGCACGCCCGTTCCGCCGAACCCGACGTGCGGGTTGGGGTCGCGCAGGATGTTGAACGTGTGCGGGTCGTCGAACACCTCGTCGTCGAAATTGGCCGAGCGGTAGAACATCACCACCCGTTGGCCCTCCTTGATCTGCGCCCCACCGAGTTCGACGTCCCGACCCGCCGTGCGCTGGAAGGCCGTCACCGGGGTGGCCCAGCGGACGATCTCGTCGGCGGCGGTCGCGGGGCGGTCGCGCTTGTAGAGCTCCCACTGGTCGGGGTGCTCGGCGAAGGCGATCATGCCGTGGGTGATCGAGTTGCGGGTGGTCTCGTTGCCGGCGACGGCGAGCATCAGCACGAAGAAACCGAACTCGTCGTCGGTGAGCTTCTCGCCGGCGACGTCGGCGTTGATCAGCGCGGTCACGATGTCGTCGCCCGGTTCCTTGGCCTTGAGCGCAGCCATCTGCATGGCGTACATCAGGACCTCGATCGAGGACGCCTTCGCGTCGACCTCGGCATAGTCCGGGTCGTCGTTGCCGGTCATCTCGTTGGACCAGCGGAACAGCTTCTCGCGGTCCTCCTGGGGGATGCCGAGCAGGCCCGCGATGGCCTGGAGTGGAAGCTCGCAGGCCACCTGTTCGACGAAGTCGCCGTGCCCCTTGGCCGCCGCTTCCTTGACGATGGTCGCGGCCCGCTGGTGAAGCTCCGCACGCAGGCGCTCGACGGCGCGGGGGGTGAACCCGCGGGAGATGATGCGGCGCAAGCGGTCGTGGTGCTCGCCGTCCAGGTTCAGCAGGACGACGCGTTGCATGTCGATGTCCTCGCGGGTCATCTCGTCGTGGAATTGAGGCAGCGCGGTGTTGGGGCCGCTGAGATAGACGTCGTTGCGCCGGGAGACCTCTTTGACGTCCTTGTGCCGGGTGACCACCCAGTAGCCGCCGTCGTTGAAACCGCCTTTGCCGATCCTCTGTTCGCACCACCAGACCGGAGCGGTCCGGCGCAACTCGGCCAGTTCCTCGACGGGTAAACGTTCGACGTGCACGTCGGGATCCAGGAAGTCGAACCCTGGCGGCAGGTTGGGGGTCTGCATGACGGCGCACTCCTTGATAACAACGTGTTCTAGTGCCAGTAAAACACGGCCCCACCGCTGGCAACAGGCTTGGCGGCAACCTTTCTTGTCAGCGTACTGAAACGTGTTCTAGCCTGCTCGGCATGGGTAATCCTGTCATCGTCGAGGCCACCCGCAGCCCCATCGGCAAGCGGGGCGGCTGGCTGTCCGGGCTGCATGCCACCGAACTTCTGGGCGCGACGCAGAGGGCAGTGGTCGAGAAGGCCGGTATCGATGCGGCTCTGGTCGAGCAGGTGATCGGCGGGTGCGTGACCCAGTTCGGCGAGCAGTCCAACAACATCACCCGGGTGGCCTGGCTGACCGCGGGACTGCCCGAGCAGACCGGCGCCACCACCATCGACTGCCAGTGCGGCAGCGCGCAACAGGCGAACCACCTCATCGCCGGCCTGATCGCCACCGGCGCCATCGACGTCGGAATCGCCTGCGGCATCGAGGCGATGAGCAGGGTCGGCTTGGGCGCCAACGCCGGACCGGACCGCTCCCGGATCCGGGCGGCGTCGTGGGACATCGACATGCCCGACCAGTTCACCGCCGCGGAGCGAATCGCCAAGCGCCGCGGGATCACCCGCGCGGACCTGGACCACCTCGGGCTGATCTCTCAGCAGAAGGCCAAGCGGGCCTGGGACGAACATCGCTTCGACCGGGAGGTCTCGCCCCTGGAGGCACCGGTGATCGGGGCCGATAAGCAACCCACCGACGAACGGCATACCGTCAGCCGCGACCAAGGCCTGCGCGACACCACCGCCGAGGGACTCGCCTCGCTCAAGCCGGTGATGGAAGGCGCCATGCACACCGCCGGCACGTCATCGCAGATCTCCGACGGCGCCGCCGCCGTGCTGTGGATGGACGAAGACAAAGCGCGCGCGCTGGGGTTACGCCCGCGGGCCCGGATCGTGGCCCAGGCACTCGTCGGCGCCGAGCCGTACTACCACCTCGACGGACCAGTCCAGTCCACCGCGAAAGTGTTCGAGAAGTCCGGGATGACCCTGGACGACATCGACCTCGTCGAGATCAACGAGGCGTTCGCCTCCGTCGTCCTGAGCTGGGCGCAGGTATACAACGCCGACCTGGACAAGGTCAACGTCAACGGCGGCGCCATCGCACTGGGCCATCCGGTGGGCAGCACCGGAAGCCGGCTGATCACCACCGCGCTGCACGAACTCGAGCGCACCGACGGGTCGACGGCGTTGATCACCATGTGCGCGGGCGGAGCGCTGTCCACGGCCACCATCATCGAGCGGATCTGACCTGACCTCCTCTGAGGCCGAGCGGATCGCCGCCGCGCAGGCCTACATCGACGCGCTGGTCTCCCGTCGGGGCGACACGGTGCCGTTCGCACCGGATTGCACCCGGATCGAACAGGGGATCAAGAACGGATTCTCGGGAAACCACCTGCGCCGCAGCTTGAATCGCGGGCCGCAATACCGGATCATCGCCGAAACCACCTCTCCGGCGTACACCGTCTCCGGCGACGAGGTACACGCCCGGTACACGGTGCTGACCACGTTGTCCTTCGCGGGACGACGTGCCGCAGCCACCGTCGACGAGACGTTCGTCATCCCGGCCTCCGACGGACTGATCCACCACATCCGGGTTAGATTTCATCCCACCGTCGTGAGGAAACGCTGACATGGCCAAACCGGCACCGCGGGGACTGAATTCACCGCAGACCGAGCACATCATCAAGTGGATGTCGCGGGCGCAAAGCTGGGTCTACCAGAAGACCGGCGGAAAGCTCGGCGGAACATTCCTGCAAGGTGCGCCGGTGGCACTGCTGACGACGACCGGCCGAAAGACCGGCCAGGCCCGGGTGAGCCCGCTGCTGTATCTACGGGACGGCGGTCGCGTCGTTCTGGTGGCATCCAAGGGCGGGGCCGCCGACCACCCGATGTGGTACCTCAACCTCAAAGCCAACCCGGAGGTCTCGGTGCAGATCAAAGACGAGGTCCTGCAGCTGACCGCTCGCGACGCCACCGAGGAGGAGCGGGCGCGCTACTGGCCCAAACTCGTGAAGATGTACACCAGCTTCGACGACTACCAGTCGTGGACCGACCGGGTGATCCCCGTCGTGATCTGCGACCCGTAGGTCCTCGCCGGCGCTGTGACCCCCGCCGTACGTGAAGGTAGCTTCACATCCGGCGACGGGTGTGAAGCTAACTTCACATTGGCGAGAGGGCGGGGGTGCCTGTCCCGTGTCAGGCCCCGTAGACCGGCACCGGCGGGCGGGCCTCGGCGAGCAGCTCGCGCACGACGGGACCGAGTTCGGCCGGATCCCACCGCGCACCCTTGTCGACCGCAGGGCCGTGTTGCCAGCCCTCGGCGGTCCGAATGATGCCGCCTTCGACCTCGAACACCCGGCCGGTGACGTCGGCGGACTCGGGACTGCCCAACCACACCACCAGCGGAGAGATGTTCTCCGGCGCCATGGCGTCGAAGCCGGACTCGGGTCTGGCCATCATCTCGGCGAACACGGTCTCGGTCATGCGCGTTCGCGCCGACGGCGCAATGGCATTCACGGTGACGCCGTAGCGACCCATCTCGGCGGCGGCAACCAGGGTCAGCGCGGCGATGCCGGCTTTGGCGGCGCTGTAGTTGCCCTGCCCGACGCTGCCCTGCAGTCCCGCGCCGGAACTGGTGTTGATGATGCGGGCGTCAACCGTGTTGCCCTCTTTGGCCATTGACCGCCAGTAGGCCCCGGCGTGCCGGGTGGTGGCGAAATGTCCCTTGAGGTGTACGGCGATGACGGCGTCGAACTCCTCCTCGCTGGTGTTGGCGATCATCCGGTCCCGGACGATGCCCGCGTTGTTCACCAGAACGTCGAGTCCGCCGAACGCCTCGACGGCGGTCTGGATCAATCCCGCGGC
>CAIOYU010000352.1 GCA_903862565.1 uncultured Actinomycetes bacterium
GGTGGCCCCGGCCATCGGCTGAGCCACCCGGGGGCCGTTAGGCTCAACGGTGATGACGCACATACACCGCGGTTTTGCCACCCGGGCTATCCACGCCGGCTACCGCCCAGACCCGGCCACCGGCGCGGTCAACGCACCGATCTACGCCAGCAGCACCTTCGCCCAGGACGGTGTGGGCGGCTTGCGGGGCGGATACGAGTACGCCCGCACCGGCAACCCCACGCGCACCGCTCTGGAGACCGTGCTGGCCGCCGTCGAGGACGGCCGGCACGGGCGTGCATTCAGTTCCGGTATGGCCGCCAGTGACTGCGCATTGCGCGCGGTGCTCCGCCCCGGCGACCACATCGTCATTCCCGACGACGCCTACGGCGGAACCTTCCGCCTGATCGACAAGGTGTTCCGGGAGTGGGGAGTGCGCCACACCCCGGTGCACCTGGCCGACCTCGATGCGGTCAAGGCGGCCCTGACGGCCGAAACCCGGATGATCTGGGTGGAGACGCCGACCAATCCGCTGCTGTCCATCGCCGACATCGCCGCGCTGGCCGAGATCGGGCACTCGGCAGGGGCGCAGGTTCTGGTGGACAACACCTTTGCGTCTCCGGCGCTGCAGCAGCCGCTGACCTTGGGCGCCGACATCGTCCTGCACTCCACCACGAAGTACATCGGCGGGCATTCCGATGTGGTGGGCGGGGCGCTGGTCACCAACAGCGAAGAACTCGACACCAAGTTCGCGTTCCTGCAGAACGGCGCCGGGGCGGTGCCCGGACCGTTCGACGCCTACCTGACCATGCGCGGGTTGAAGACCCTCGAACTGCGGATGCAACGCCACAGCGACAACGCCGCACAGGTGGCCGCTTTCCTCGCCGGGCATCCCGCGGTCAGTCGGGTGCTCTACCCGGGTCTGCCGGACCATCCCGGGCATCGGGTGGCGGCACGGCAGATGAGCGGCTTCGGCGGCATGGTGTCGGTGCGGATGCGCGGCGGTATCGAGGCGGCGCGTGCATTGTGTTCCCGCACACAGGTTTTCATTCTGGCCGAGTCCCTCGGCGGCGTCGAGTCCCTGATCGAGCACCCCGGGGCGATGACGCACGCGTCCACGGCGGGTTCACAGTTGGAGGTTCCCGACGACCTGGTCCGACTGTCGGTGGGAATCGAGGATCCGGTCGATCTGCTCGCCGACCTGCAGCAGGCGCTAGCCTAACGCCGGTAGCACCGCGGCGGCGGTGACCTCGAGGTTCACCTCGGCGGTGTTGGACCCGTCCGCCCAACCGCCGCCGGCGATCTCACCGGCCCGCGCCTGGGCGTGCTGGAGTGCCGCCGCGTCGAGTCCCAGCACGGCCGGCAGGCCTTCCACGCGGAACAGCAGTCCGGCGATCGCCGCGGTCACCGGATCGGGGCGGGTCCGGCCGAACAGGGCGGCCTGCAATGCCGACCGTGCCTGGCCCACCCGGGCCGGATTGTTCACCGGCCACCGGTAGGTGTTGCGGCGCAATCGATGTGAGGACAACTGGATCTGATGCAGTTGCCCGGTGCGCAGCAGTTGGTCGATGACCCAATCCTCGGAATCCTTGCGCAGCTTGGCAATTGCCGCCGCCGGACCGATCGGCGCCTGGCTCAGCAGAGCGAGCGTCGGCCGCACGGCCGGATCCATCGGGACCGGCCCGGACAACGCCACCAGGTCCCCGGGGGGCACCGGCTCACCCGGCATCGCCGGGCGGACCCGGCAGTCGTAGGCGAGGTCCAGGATCAGGGCGGCTGCCAACACGCGGCCCAGTCGCGAGCGATCGAGTTGCGGTTGGGCCGAGGGATTGTCGAGCAGCAGCAGAAGGAGATCTTCGGCGATGCGCGCCATGGGCGAAAACCCTAGTGGGTGAAGGTTTCAGCGTGGTCTGTGCGTCGGGTGTCAGGCGTGGTACGGCTCGGCGCTGACCAGCGTGACCTTCACCGTGTTGCCGTTGGGAATGGTGTAGGTGCGGGTGTCGCCGACCTTCGCGTTCAGCAGCGATGCACCCAGCGGCGAGTTCGGCGAGTAGACCTCGAGCTTGCCGGTGCCACCCACGTCCTGGCGGGTGGCGATCAGGAACGTTTCGGCGTCGGACTCGTCTCCGTCGTAGTAGACCTTGACCACCGAGCCGGGCAGCGCCACACCCGACTGCTTGGGCGCCTCGCCGACCTTCGCGGTGTTCAGCAACTCCTGCAACTGCCGGATGCGGGCCTCTTCCTGCCCCTGCTGATCACGCGCTGCGTGGTAGCCGCCGTTCTCCCGCAGGTCGCCTTCTTCGCGACGATCGTTGATCTCTGCGGCCATGATCGGGCGGTGCGCGATGAGCTGGTCGAGTTCGGCCTTGAGCTTGTCGAAGGACTCCTGCGTCAGCCAGACCACCTGGATGTCGGACATCTCGTCGCACTCCTCGTCGTTCAATCCGCGGTCGTCCGCGGTGTCAGGTCATGTGGTGCTGCCGGGTGTGCGGGCTATTTCCGCGGTGTATTGCTTGAGTGGCGAGCGAGCGCGCAAATGAAGCAATACACGGCTCCCAGCAGGAACCGTGTATGCAGCAAGTGTAGCACCGGCCACATTGCCGGCATCGAGCTTTTCGGCCCCGGCGCTGGTCAGGAGGCGACGAGGTAGCCGGGCACTGTGGTCCCGCAGCCGTAGACGTCGCCCAGGACCGGGCGGGCGTAGGACTTGACCGTCGTGGTGACCTGGACCGTCTTGTCGGTCGTTTCGGGCACGACGATCTCCCGGCGGCCGGTTTCGGCGCCGTCCCGGGACATGACCCGCACGATGCACACCACCGGGGTCGACGGATCCCTTCGCGTGACGCTGATCGTCACCGACATCGTCTGGTCGTCGAGCGTCTCGTAGGCGGCGGTCTCGCTCTTGACCGCTTCCCCCTCGAAGCGCTGGTAGGCGACCGCGGCCAAGGCCAGGGTGGCCACGACCACCAGCACCCGCAGTCCGATGGCGACGCGGCGGCGGGCCCCGGGTGACATTCCCCGACGGCCGTATCGCGACGTCATGTGGTCGGTCACGCCGCGCGCCTCAGGGGAGAAGAACGGGGTTTCGGACACTCCGCACCGAAGGGGACCACACGGAGTGGGACTATGTAGGTCACAGAACGCACCATAGGTAGAAGGAACCCAGAGGGACAAGTGACCGAACTGCGGTTGATGGCGGTTCATGCCCATCCGGACGACGAGTCCAGCAAGGGTGCGGCCACGCTGGCCCGCTATTCCGACGAGGGACACCGGGTCATGGTGGTCACCCTCACCGGGGGCGAGCGGGGCGACATCCTCAACCCGACCATGAACTCAGCCGAACTCCGGGATCGCATTGCCGAGGTTCGCCGCGACGAGATGGCAAGGGCCGCAGAGATTCTCGGCGTCGAGCATCATTGGCTGGGCTTCATCGACTCTGGACTGCCCGAAGGCGATCCGCTGCCCCCGCTGCCGGAGGGTTGCTTCGCGGCGATCCCGCTGGACGTGCCGGTGGCCAAGCTGGTCAAGCTGATTCGGGAGTTCCGCCCGCACGTGATGACGACCTATGACGAAGAGGGCGGCTACCCGCATCCGGATCACATTCGCTGCCACCAGGTTTCGGTCGCTGCCTACGAAGCCGCCGCCGACGAGGCGCTGCATCCCGAAGCGGGCCAGCCGTGGGCCGTCAGCAAGCTGTACTACAACCACGGATTCCTGCGGAAGCGGCTGCAGACCCTGCAGGACGAGTTCGCCAAGAACGGCCAGGAAGGTCCGTTCGCGCGGTGGCTGGAGCACTGGGACCCCGACCACGATCCGCATGCCAACCGCGTCACCACCCGCGTGCACTGTGCTGACCACTTCACCCGGCGCGACGACGCACTGCGGGCTCACGCCACCCAGATCGACCCCGACGGCTTCTTCTTCGCGACGCCGATGGAGTGGCAGCAGCGCCTGTGGCCCACCGAGGAGTTCGAATTGGCGCGCTCCCGGGTGCCTGCGGTGCTGCCCGAAGACGACCTGTTCGCCGGAATTGAGGTATTCGAATGACGCATTTGATGATGGGGTTCGCGCTGGAGGGTCCGAAGGTGGGTCCCGACGTCGGCAAGGCCAGCCCGGTCGGTCTTTTCATCGTCGTGCTGTTGCTGATCGGCGTCTTCGTCCTGGTGTGGTCGATGAATCGGCACCTCAAGCGAATCCCGGAGAGCTTCGACACCGAGGCGCCGGAGCAGTCGTCGCCCGACGGCGCGCCGCCGGCGGAAACCACGTCCCGCCCCGAACGGCCTGCCCATGAGCCCGGCAGTTAACACCCTGAGCGGGGCCATCAGCCCCTACCTCCGCCAGCACGCCGACAACCCGGTGCACTGGCAGCAGTGGGGCCCCGAGGCGCTTGCCGAGGCCGCCGAGCGTGACGTCCCGATCCTGCTGTCGATCGGCTACGCCGCCTGCCACTGGTGCCACGTGATGGCGCACGAGTCGTTCGAGGATGACGAGGTCGCCGCCGCGATGAACGCGGGCTTCGTGAACATCAAGGTCGACCGAGAGGAACGGCCCGACCTCGACGCCGTCTACATGAACGCCACGGTGGCGATGACCGGGCACGGCGGCTGGCCGATGACATGCTTCCTGACCCCCGACGGTCGGCCGTTCTTCTGCGGCACGTATTTCCCCAAGCCGCAGTTCCTGCAGCTGATGGCTGCGGTGAGCGAGACCTGGCGGGAGCGGCGCGACGATGTCGAGCAGGCATCCGACCACATCACCGCGGAGTTGCAGCGGATGACCTCGGGCCTGTCCGGCGGGGGTCCCGAAGTGCAGCCTGGCTTGTGCGACGGTGCGGTCTCGGCTGTTCTGCGCGAGGAAGACACCATCCGCGGCGGGTTCGGGGGTGCCCCGAAGTTCCCCCCGTCGGCGCTGCTGGAAGCACTGCTGCGAACCCACGAGCGCACCGGGTCGCCGGTACCGCTGGGCACGGTCCGGCGCACC
Source organism: uncultured Actinomycetes bacterium (assembly GCA_903862565.1). Taxonomy (GTDB): domain Bacteria; phylum Actinomycetota; class Actinomycetes; order Mycobacteriales; family Mycobacteriaceae; genus Mycobacterium. The sequence continues at coordinate 4,960 of CAIOYU010000352.1, forward strand.
GGCGCGGCGATGGCCCGCGGCGGCCTGTACGACCAGTTGGCCGGCGGTTTCGCCCGGTACAGCGTCGACGCCGACTGGGTGGTGCCGCATTTCGAGAAAATGCTCTACGACAACGCCCTGCTGTTGCGGGTCTACGCGCACTGGGCCCGGCGCACCGGGGACCCGTTGGCGCGACGGGTGGCGGCCGAGACGGCGGCTTTCCTGATCCGCGACCTGGGCCAGGGGGGCATGTTCACCTCGTCGCTGGACGCCGACGCCGCCGGGGTTGAAGGTTCCACCTATGTGTGGACGCCCGCGCAACTGCGCGATGTGCTGGGTGCCGACGACGGGGATTGGGCGGCAAGGGTTTTCGAGGTCACTCCCGGTGGCACGTTCGAGCACGGAAGCTCGGTGCTGCAGTTGCCGCACGAGCCGGACGAGCCGGAGCGTTTCGAGCGGGTGCGCGCCGCCTTGCTGGCGGCCCGCGCGGCCCGACCACAGCCCGCCCGCGACGACAAGGTGGTGACGGCATGGAACGGCCTGGCGATCACCGCGTTGGCCGAATCCGTTGTGGCACTCGATGATCCGGCGCTATTGGGGCATGCGGAGCGCTGTGCCTCCGCCGTGCTCGGTTTGCATTTCGACGGCAGGCTCCGGCGTGCCAGCCTCGGCGGCAGAGTGGGGGAGAGCGCGGCGATTCTGGAGGACCA
>CAIOYU010000353.1 GCA_903862565.1 uncultured Actinomycetes bacterium
ACAGCCTGACGCGAACCTGGCAAGCTATGGCTGCAATTAGGGGTATCAGTCAGATGGGGATGCACATGAAATATGGAATCATCACGGCGCTCGTTCTCGGATTGGGCGCACCTGTGGCGGCCAGCCCAGTCGCCAGCGCCGCGCCGCTGTTGATCCTTCCCGGTGCCGAGTACGTCGCACTCGACAAACTGCTCCCCAAGACGCCCGCAGTCACCGCTGTCTACACGCACGCAATCGACATCGGCAAGGGGTTCTTTCCGGATTCCACGCCGTCGATCGTCGACTATCCGGGCTCGATCTTCATTCCGGGCGGCATCCCCCGGCACGTGGCCATCGGCGCCGCGAACCTCAACGCCGCACTGAAGGCGGTAGGCGGTCCGGTCATCCTCGCGGGCCAGTCCGAAGGAGCCGTGTCCATCAACATCGCACAGGCGCGACTTCAGGACGACCCCGATGCGCCCGCCGCCGATCAGCTCATCTTCTCCGTCTTCAGTGACCCGATGCGGGGCATCATGACCACCCTCTTCAAGGACGGCACCCACATCCCGTTCATCGGACTCACCGCGGCACCGCCGGTCGAAAGCCGCTACAAGACAATCGTGGTCACCAATCAGTACGACCTGTGGAGCGACTTCCCCGACCGACCGTGGAATATCCTGGCCCTTGCCAACGCTTTTGCGGGCGCCACTCTCACCCACGCCCGCGCCTCCGATTCCCCCAGCGCAGTTCCGCCGGAGAACATTTCGGTCACCACCAACTCGTTGGGCGCTACGACTACCACCTATCTTGTTCCCGCACAGCAACTCCCACTGACCGCGCCGCTGCGCTTGGTGGCACCGGGCAAACTCGTCGATGCGATCGACAAGGCTCTGCGGCCGGCCATCGACGCGGGGTATTCACGGAACGACGCGCCAGGGTCGACGAAGCCGTATCTCTCTCATGGAGTCATCCGCAAGGGGACGGGGCCGGTAGCAGCGGCCACGTCGGCAAGCGTCCGTGCGGCCAAAACGCCTGCGGCTGCACAGAAAGCGGCCGTTCCCGGCCGCAAGTCGTTGACCAGGCATACAAAGTGAAGACCCCGCGCTAGCCGCGGCATGGCCGGGCGGCGGGTTTCCTACTTTCCGAAACCAGCCTCCCGCAAGGCCTGTGCCAACGAGCCCGCGGGCGCGCTGGCTTCCCGTCGACCGGAGTTTCTGTCGCGGTTGCTCTTTCGCTGTTCGGGCTGCTTCTGCGGAGTGGTTCTGCCGTCGCGCCGCGGGCCGGCGGTGCGCTCCGGGCGATTGGTCTTGCCCGCCTGTGGGTCATCCTTCAGGCGCAGGGTGAGGCCGATGCGCTGCCGTTCCACGTCGACCTCGAGGACCTTCACCCGCACGACCTGTCCCGACCGCACCACCTCGTGCGGGTCGGCGACGAACCGGTCGGCCATCGCCGAGACATGCACGAGACCGTCCTGGTGCACACCGACATCGACGAAGGCGCCGAATGCCGCGACATTGGTCACCACCCCTTCGAGCACCATGCCGACTTTGAGATCGGCCACCTTCTCAACCCCGGTGGCGAAGGTGGCGGTGGAGAACGCCGGCCGCGGATCGCGACCCGGCTTCTCGAGTTCGGCCAGGATGTCGGTCACGGTGGGAATGCCGAACCGGTCGTCGGCGAAGTCGGCGGGCCGAAGGGCACGCAGCGACCGCTCGTTGCCGATCAGTTCGGCAAGTGTGACGCCAGAACGGTCCAGGATTCGCCGCACCACCGGGTAGGCCTCCGGGTGCACCCCCGACGCATCCAGGGCGTCGTCGCCGCCGCGGATCCGCAGGAATCCGGCACATTGCTCAAATGCTTTGGGGCCCAATCGCGGAACGTCCAGGAGCGCTTGGCGGCTCCGGAACGCGCCGACGGTGTCCCGGTGCTTGACGATTGCCTCGGCCAGAGATTCGGAGATACCCGACACCCGCGACAGCAGTGGCACCGAGGCGGTGTTCAGGTCAACCCCCACCGCGTTCACCGCATCCTCGACCACCGCATTGAGGCTTCGCGCCAGCGTCCCCGGCGTCACGTCGTGCTGGTATTGCCCCACACCGATGGACTTGGGCTCGATCTTGACCAGTTCGGCCAGCGGGTCCTGAAGGCGGCGGGCGATCGACACCGCACCGCGCAGCGTGACATCGAGGCTGGGCAGCTCATGGGCGGCGTAGGCCGAGGCGGAGTACACCGAGGCGCCGGCCTCACTGACCATGGCCTTCGCCGGCGCCGCCGCCCCACTGGCCCGGATGTCGGCGATCAGTTCAGCGGCCAGCGCATCGGTCTCCCGCGATGCCGTGCCGTTGCCGACGGCGATCAACTCCACGCCGTGCCGGGCCACGAGCGCACCGAGGGTCGCCTTGGCGGCGTCCCACTGTTTCTGCGGCTGGTGCGGGAAGACCGCGCAGGTATCGAGCACCTTGCCGGTGCTGTCGACGACGGCCACCTTCACGCCGGTGCGAAAGCCCGGGTCCAATCCGAGGGTGGTGCGGTTCCCGGCCGGTGCCGCGAGCAGGAGGTCCTTGAGGTTCTTGGCGAAGACCGTCACCGCGTCGCCCTCCGCGCGCTGACGCAGCCGGACCCGGGCGTCGATCGACGCTCCGACCACCAGGCGGGTACGCCACGCCCAGCCGACGGTGGCCGCCAGCCAGGGTGTCGCGGGCGTCTTCGCGGTCAGGTCGATGCCGAGGGCCTGGGCGATCATGTACTGGTAGGCCTCGTCGTCACCGCCCTCGAGACGCACCGACAGCGCCTCCTCCTTCTCTCCGCGCAGGACGGCGAGCACTCGGTGCGACGGCATGGTCGCCAGCGACTCTGAGTAGGCGAAGTAGTCGCGGAACTTCTGCGCCGCAGCGCTTTTGGAGGCCTCCTCCGAGAACGGCGCGGTGCGCAGCGCCCCGGTCGTCCAGAACTTCTCGCGAACGTTGCCCACCAGTTCGGCGTCCTCCGCCGCGCGCTCGACGATGATGTCGCGCGCACCCTCCAGGGCCTTGGCGACGTCGGCGACGTCGTCGTTGAGGAACTCCGCGGCGACATCGTCGGGGACCAGGGTGGGGTCGGCTAGCAGGCGGTCGGCGAGCGGCTCAAGCCCGGCCTCCCGCGCGATCTGCGCCTTGGTGCGCCGCTTGGGTTTGAACGGCAGGTAGATGTCCTCGACCCGGGCCTTGGTGTCGGCGGCAAGCAGCGCCGCCCGCAACGCGTCGGTGAGTTTGCCCTGCTCCTCGATGGAGGCCAGCACCGCGGTGCGCCGCTGGTCGAGTTCCCGCAGGTAGCCGAGGCGCTCCTCCAGCGTGCGCAACTGACCGTCGTCGAGGCTGCCCGTGACCTCTTTGCGGTAGCGGGCGATGAACGGCACCGTCGCGCCCTCGTCGAGCAGGCGCACCGCGGCGGCCACCTGGCCTTCAGCGACGGCCAGTTCCTCGGCCAGGCGGGTATTGACGGATTTGACGGTTGCACGTGAAGTCACGCCGAGACCCTACCGAAGCCCACTCACAGACTGCGTCTGCCGTTTTGCGAACCGGACACCCGCAAGCCCACCGAGGGCGTTAACTGACCTCGTCATGGGATGAGCGGAGAGCCAGATGACGACGACCGCAGTCGCCGGACCGGCGAAGAAGAAGTCCGGCAGTCGGTGGGAGTTCCTGCAGGGACTGGGCAAGACGTTCATGTTGCCGGTGGCGCTGTTGGCGTTCTGCGGCATCATGCTCGGCGTCGGCTCCTCGTTCGGCAGTGCCACCGTTCAGAAGCAACTGCCGTTCCTGGCCTGGGGGCCGTTACCGATCATCTGGCACTGGATGACCAACACCGGCCTGGTGGCGTTCACCTTCCTGCCGGTGCTGTTCGCGATGGCCATCCCCCTGGGTCTGGCCCGCCAGGACAAGGGCGTGGCGGCGTTCGCGGGCTTCGTGGGCTACGCGTCGATGAACCTGGCCATCAACTTCTTCCTCGACGCCCGCAACGTCGACGTGACCGACAAGGCACAGATCGCCCACTACGCCATCCGCGACGTCCTGGGGATCCCCTCGATGGACACCGGCCTGCTGGGTGCCATCGCGGCCGGAGTCATCGTTCTCTACTTGCACAACCGCTTCCGAACCATCCAGATGCCGGACGCCCTGGCGTTCTTCGGCGGCACCCGTTTCGTCCCGATCATCTCCGCACTGGTCATGAGCATCGTCGGGGTGCTCATCCCGTTCGTCTGGCCGACGATCAACTCCTGGATCGGCCACCTGGGCTCCCTGATCGCCGCCTCCGGTGTGTTCGGGCCGTTCTTCTTCGGTACCGGCGAGGCCTTGCTGCGACCGGTGGGTCTGCACCACATCCTGGTGGCGATGTTCCGCTTCACCAAGGCCGGCGGGGACGCCGCCGTCTGCGGGACCGATGTCCAAGGCGCGCTCAACATCTTCTATGCACAGCTCAAATGCGGCCTGGACCAACCGATCAGTGAACCGGTGCGGCACGCCACCACGTTCCTGTCACAGGGCAAGATGCCGGTGTACCTGGGCGGTCTGCCCGGTGCCGCGCTGGCGATGTACCACACCGCGAAGGCGAGTATGCGTCCGGAGATCAAGGCGCTGTTGGTTTCCGGCGTGGTGGCCTGTGTGGTCGGTGGCATCACCGAACCGCTGGAGTTCCTCTTCCT
>CAIOYU010000354.1 GCA_903862565.1 uncultured Actinomycetes bacterium
CGCGCTGGTGCCCCGGACGAAAGGACCCGAGCGGCCCCAGGGGCCACGGACGCGCGCGCGGATCAATGCGTGTCACTCATGACTGCTCGGCATCGTTGTCTGGCACCGCTCCTCGCCCTCGCTGGCGCTCGGGTTCGTCGCTGGCGCGGCCATCACGGCGGTCCGGCCTTGTATCCCACTCCTCGAACGGTCAAGACCACCTGCGGGTTCTCCGGGTCCCTCTCGACCTTGGCCCGCAACCGCTGGACGTGGACGTTCACCAAACGGGTGTCGGCGGGGTGGCGATAACCCCACACCTGTTCGAGCAGCACGTCTCGAGTAAACACCTGCCGCGGTTTGCGCGCCAAGGCGACCAGCAGGTCGAACTCGAGCGGGGTGAGCGAGATCTGTTCCCCGTTGCGGGTCACCTTGTGGGCGGGAACGTCGATGTCGATATCGGCGATGGACAGCATCTCGGCGGGTTCGTCGTCGTTGCGGCGCAGCCGAGCCCGGACCCGGGCCACGAGTTCCTTCGGCTTGAACGGCTTCATGACGTAGTCGTCGGCGCCGGACTCCAGGCCGAGCACGACGTCGACGGTGTCGGTCTTGGCCGTCAGCATGACGATCGGCACCCCGGAGTCGGCGCGCAGGACCCGGCACACGTCGATGCCGTTCATGCCGGGCAGCATCAGATCCAGCAGCACCAGGTCGGGCCGCAACTCGCGAACCGCCGTCAGCGCCTGCGACCCATCGGCGACCACCGCGGTGTCGAATCCCTCGTTACGAAGGACGATGGTGAGCATCTCGGCCAGCGAGGGGTCATCGTCGATGACCAGAATCCTTTGCCTCATGGCGTCCATGGTGTCACCGGATCGCGATAATCCCCTGCTAGAACACGCTGGCGCGTTGCCTCACACCGAAAGGTCGGCCGCCAGGGCGGCCGGGTCCACGTCGGGCCCGGCCACCGACCACCGTCCGTGCCAGGACATCGCGGCCAGGTCGCGGTACACCGCGCCGGTCCGGTGCTGAAGGCCGTCGTCACGTTCGTAGGCGTCACGAACCCGGTCGGCTTCGCTGCTCTCCCGGTGCCGGGCGCGTTGTGCGGCCAACTCAGGCGGCACGTCCAGCAGGATCTGGCAATCGGGTTCGGGGAGGCCGACCCGGCCGTATTCGAACTCACCCACCCACGACACCATCCCGCCGCCGGCGCCCTCATACATACGGGCAGCGCAGTAGGCCGCGTTGGACGCGACGTAGCGGTCCAGGACCACGACGTCGTACTGGCTGCTCAGCGCAGCGATCTGGTCTTTGGCGCCGGCGCGGTCGAGTGCGAACAACACCGCCATCGCGTACACCGATGCGGCCAGGTCGCCGTGCTGACCGTGCAGGGCCTCGCTGGCCAGGTCCGCGGTGATCGACCGCCCGTACCGGGGGAACGCGCACGTGGTGACCGAGCGTCCGTCGGCCTCAAATGACCGGCGCAGGCCCTCGGTGAGGGTGCGTTTGCCGGCGCCGTCGAGGCCTTCGATGACGATCAACATGGGCGGAACCCCCATCGCCACATCGACTCTGCGCTGAGATAGCGAATCCGGCCGGAAACACGATCTGGGCGCAGAGTCGATGACCTGGCAGCTAGTACCGGTAGTGCTCCGGCTTGTACGGACCCTCGACGTCGACGCCGATGTACTCGGCCTGATCCTTGGTGAGCTTGGTCAGCGAACCGCCAAGTGCCTCGACGTGGATCTTGGCCACCTTCTCGTCGAGGTGCTTGGGCAGCCGGTAGACCTCGTTGTCGTATTCGTCGTTCTTGGTCCACAGTTCGATCTGGGCGATCACCTGGTTGGAGAAGCTGTTGCTCATCACGAACGACGGGTGCCCGGTGGCGTTGCCGAGGTTCAGCAACCGGCCCTCGGACAGCACGATGATGGAGTGGCCGTCGGGGAAGATGAACTCATCGACCTGCGGCTTGATGTTGATCCGGTGGATCGCCGGATCGCGCTCGAGGCGGGCCATGTCGATCTCGTTGTCGAAGTGGCCGATGTTGCCGAGGA
>CAIOYU010000355.1 GCA_903862565.1 uncultured Actinomycetes bacterium
CATCCGGTGGGGACTCGACCACCTGTCGGGGGAGTCACCCAGGGTGCTCGGCGATTACCTGTGCTCCAGCCCGGTCAGCGCCGCCGTCGCGAGTCGGTCGCTGAGCGGTATCGGACGGGCGGTGCGCGCGTCGTTTCGCCATGGTCGGCCTGGGCTTCCGGCCATTACCTACGCCGCACTGAGTGCGGTGCGGGTGATGGTGAAGCGATGACAGCCGACCCCGATCGGCTCACCAAAGCCGAGCGACGCTCGGCCATCTACGCCCCGCTCTATCGCATCCTCGGAACACCGTTGGTAGCCGCGCTCGGGCTGGCCAACACCGCGATCATTGTGCGGGAAACGGGTGCGACGGTCTTCGGACTGGTGTCCCTGGTCGCCACCATCACGTTGTTGTTCCCGTTCGCCGACCTGGGAATCGGTGCGACGGCGATGACGGCGGGCGCCCAATTGAGAGGTCCCAATCAGGATCCGCATGCCGCCGACGTCATCCGGCGTTCCTATCACGTGCTGTTCGGCGTGGCCGGTGCCCTGATCGCCCTCGCCTTCGGCATCATGGCGCTTGACCACTGGACGGTGCTGACCGGTTTTTCCAGCGGGCCGCAGGACCGGCTGGCTATCACGATTGCGGCCTGTGTGTTCGGACTGACCATTCCGGCCGGTCTCGGGGTGCGGATCCTGGGCGGGCTTGACCGCGTGCCGCTGGCCACCCTGGTGCTGATGAGCAATTCGGTCTTCGCGCTGGGGATCACCGGTGTGCTGTATCTGATTGGTGCTGAGCCGATTTGGTATGCGCTGTCCTCACTCGGCGGCCTGCTGCTCGGCCAACTTGTGGGCACCGTACTCGCGGCGCGCCTGTCGGGACTGGGGTGGTCGTCGTTCGGTCGCGTGCGGACCGGCGGCACGCGTTTGCTGCGCGGCAGCCTGTGGTTGTTCCTGATGGGCGTCGGACTGCCGATCGGGTTTCAGGCCGCCCGCGTAATTCTGGCGCATCTGTCGACACCGCTGCAACTCTCCGAGTACGCCTTGATGGCTCAGATCTACGGGGTGTGCTGGGTGGCGTTCACCATGGCCGGATTCGCCCTGTGGCCCATCTTCGTCAAGCGCCGCAACGCGATTGGGGCCACCCTGCGCATCTGGCGGCTGATGACCGCGGTGATGGTCGCACTCGGCGTCGTCGTCACGGTGATCTTCGTATTGTTCGCACCGTGGGCCGGCCGGATTCTCTCCGGTGACCACATCTCCATCTCCGCACAATTGGCGGGTGCGTTCGGGGTTCTGCTGGTGACGCAGAGCGCGTATCTGGCCGCCAACATGTTGTTGACCAGGCCGGAGGAGGCCCGCTGGCAGGCGTGGTGGGCGCTGACGATGGCGGCGGTGAGCGTCGGTCTCGGCGTGCTCGCTGCCCCCCGGTTCGGGGCGGTGGGAGTGACCTACGCGGCGGCGTTCGCCGTGGCCGTCACGCAGGTGGTTCCAGCTCTGCTGTGGGTGCCCCGGATGGTGCGTCGACGCCCAGACGTTTCAGCAACCGAGCCTTCTGACCGACCATGACACCACCGGGCCCGACGTCGTCGAGCACGACCGCGCCCGCGCCGATGAATGCACCGTCGCCCAGTGTGATGTTGCCGAGCACCAGGGCGCCCGCGCCAATGGTGACGTTGTCACCGATGGTCGGTGCGCCCTCCTCGTCTGTGAAGCCGATGGTGACCTGTTGCATGACGACAAAGTGGCTACCGATGGATTTCGCGGCGATCAGCGTGGCGATGCCGTGCTGGATAAAGCAGGCAGGCCCGAGGCTGTCGGGTTCGAAGATCACGGCCTCCTGGCCCTTGTAAATCTTGCGCAGCAGCAACCGCACCGGCAGGGGACTGCCCTTTTCGAGCCGGTAGTGAACCAGGGTGCGGAACTCCGGTAGGGCACCGGTGAAGAACGAAAACCGGGTCCGGGTGTCCAGGACGGCCAGGTTCTCGTCTTTGAGGCACTCGACCCACCAGTCGACGTCAGCCAGGATGTCGTCGCGTGAGCCCGAGCGCATCGCGGCCGACCAAAGCGGATAGGCCCAGATTCGAGCCAGCTTGAGCAGTATCGCGGGGCGAGGCGGTGGCATGAAGCCGATTCTATTAACCGGGTGTCGGTGAGTACACGAACTGATCCACCAGCATGGTCGCCGGCCACGGAGTCGTGGCGTCCGGCGGGCCCGGCCACGGGCCACCCACGGCGATGTTCAGCAACGCGTACATCGGCCGGTTGAACACCCACTGCCCGCCGGGGGGAAGTGAGGCCGGAGTAAAGGTCGCCAACGTCCGGTCGTCCACTCCGATGGCGATGTAATCCGGTCGCCAATCCAGCCAGTAATCGTGAAAATCGGTGGTCAGATCTTCGATCGGCCCGCTGGTGCCGACGACTTTGCCGCTGGCCGCCCCGCCGCCGAAGTAGTCGGTGTCGCCTTGCGGGCCGTGCAATGTGGAGTGGTAGGTGCGCCCGTTGTTGATCAGTTCCATGATGTCGATCTCGCCGCATTCGGGCCAGGCGGTGAAATTGTCCGGGTGGTAGTCGGTCCCGAGCAACCAGAACGCCGGCCAGATGCCCTGCCCGGACGGGAACTTGATGCGGGCGCTGACTCTTCCGAATTGCATGGGCAGTTTGCCGCGGGTGACTACTCGCGCGGAGGTGTAGCCGTCGGAACTCGGTCGCGCCTGGATGACCAGGTGGCCGTCGCCGTCGAGGCGGACGTTGTCGGGAGAATTGGTGTAGGTCTGCAGTCCGTCGTCGCGCCACGGGCCGAGGTCGAGGTCCCATAGCGCCGGGTCGGGCGGGGAGCCGACGGGTCCGTCGAAGTTGTCGACGACGATGCCGGGCGTGTCCGCCGCGGCGGTCGAGCAGGCCGTAATCGTCGCGAAGGACGGGCACGCTGTAATCGCCGCAGTGACGAACAGCGACAGGGTTTTCCAGCTGACTTTGTTCACTTGGGCTCTGTTCACTTGGGTATGGCCACCGTCGCTATCAGGGCGCGATGATCGGTGCCAGGGATAGTGGCTGTCCATGGCGAGGATGAGGAACTGTTGCGCGTCAGAATGTGGTCTACGGCGACCAGGGGCGGCACGAGTGAGCCGGCCGGATATGTCGGGGTGAGTCGGCGCGTGTCCGCGTCGTCGTAGCCAAGGTCCAACACGTGTCGGAACTGCTTCATGTCGCTGGTGCTGTTGAAGTCGCCGACGACAATCACGGCGTTGGCTTGGTGCCGGATGCGCTTGAGGGTTTGAGCCAATTGCGCGATGTCGGTGCGCCACCATTCGATGGTCCATGGCCACGGCGCCGACAGGTGGACGACCACGACGGTCGGTAGGGTGCGCGCACCGGGGACCTCGACCCGGGCAGTGATCGGGAATTCCTCGGTGCCGACTGCCGAATACCTGATCGGATAGCGGCTCCACAGTCCAGCTCCGGTGCGCGGTTCGGCCACACGGTAGGAGAACTGGCTGTCCAATCCGTTGGCGGACAGCCGCGACAACGCATCGGCGGTCAACTCCTGGACGGCAACGACATCGGCGTGTTCGCTGGCCAGCTGCACCACGGCTGCTTCATCGGCCCGGCCCTGCAGGAGATTGACCGACATCACCCGTACGACCGCGGCGTTCTCGACAGGCCGGGACCCAGGGGGCGGCAGCAGGATCGCCAGGAGTGCGACTGCCACCACGGCGGTGCCAGCGGCCCTAGCCCACCGGCGCTTCACGAGATAGAAAACGCCAGCGGCCGGGACGACGAGCAGCAGATATGGGGAGGCGATCGCAAGCACCAGAACGGCGTGGTTGGTGATCTCGACGTTGCGCGCCACCAGTGCCACCAGTGCCAGAG
>CAIOYU010000356.1 GCA_903862565.1 uncultured Actinomycetes bacterium
GGCTGCTCCATCGGCTGCCGGTGGCCGCGGCGGTGGGTGCAGCGTGCATCGGCGGGGCGTGGTGGTTCGCCGACCACCAGGGCTGGGGCTCGGTCTATCCCTGGGGCATGTGGGTGTGGATCGGATTGGCCGGTCTGGCGGGGGTGGTGCTGATACTCGGCTGGCGCGGGTCGCCGTGGTGGCGCCGGGCCGTCTCGGCCCTGGCGGTGCCGATGTGCGTTGCGTCGGCCGGCACGGTGCTCAAGTCACTGGGATACCTGCCGACGGCAACCGCTGCATGGCAACGGGTGACCGGCACGTTGCCGCCGCAGTGGATCGATCAGACCACGCTCGCGCAGATGCAGCGCGACGGCATCAGGCCGACGCGGGGCACCGTCGTTCGGATGACGACGCCGGGAAACACCTCCGGGTTCACCCACCGGGACGAGTTCGTGTACCTGCCGCCGGCGTGGTTCACGTCGACTCCGCCGCCGGCACTGCCCGTTGTGATGATGCTCGGCGCGGAACTCAGCTCACCGTCGGACTGGCTGCAGTCCGGCCGCGCGCTGGGGATTCTGGACGACTTCGCCGTGCAGCACCGGGGCACCACTCCCGTCGCGGTGTTCCCCGACATCAGCGGGTCGTTCGCCAATGACACCGAATGCGTCAACGGCCCGCGCGGCAATGCCGCCGACCATCTCGTCAAAGAGGTCGTCCCTTTCGTCATCTCGAACTTCGGTGTCAGCCCGGAACCCTCGAGCTGGGGACTGGCGGGGTGGTCATCCGGGGGCACCTGTTCCCTCACCCTTGCCGTGAGCCACCCCGAATTGTTCAGTGCGGTCGTCGATCTTGACGGCCAGCTGGGCCCCAACGCCGGAAAGAAGCAACAGACCATCGCACGTCTGTTCGCCGGCGACGAAAAAGCCTGGGCGGCTTTCGATCCCAAGACCATCGTGGAGAAGCATCAGTACTACTACGACATGGCGGCCTGGGTCGGGGTGTCCGATCAGATACCCACCAGGTACTGGCGTGCGGGTTCGGGGGCGGACGAACTGGACACTCTGCGGGACTGGGACACCTACTCCGAGGACCACACGAAAACCGCGAACCAACTGTGTGTCCTGCTCAGCGCGCACGGAGCGGAGTGCTCCGTGGTCGGATACCGCGGCGGTCACGACTTCCCGTCGGCCGCGAACGGGTTCGCCGCCGCGCTGCCCTGGCTGGCGGGCAGACTGGGTACTCCCGGCGTCCCGCCGATTCCCCTCCCGCGCAGCTGATCAGGCGGTCAGAATCCGCGGGCCGGAATCCGTCACGGCGACGGTGTGCTCCCAGTGCGCTGCACGGGATCCATCGGTCGTCACGACGGTCCACTCGTCGTCGAGGATCCGGGTCTTCGTCGTCCCCAGGGTGAGCATCGGCTCGATCGCCAGTACCGACCCGGACACCAACAGCGGACCCCGGCCGGGATCACCCTCGTTGGGCAGGAAGGGGTCCATATGCATGTGCCGGCCGATACCGTGCCCGCCGTAGCCGGAGACGATGCCGTAGCGACGCCCGAACTCCCGTTCGGCGGCGCGAGTGCCCTTTTCGATGGCATGGGAGACATCGCTGAGCCGGTTCCCCGGGACCATGGCAGCGATGCCGGCCTCCATCGCCTGCCGCGTCGCGGCCGACAACGCCTCGTCGGCTTCGATCAGCGGGCCGACGCCGAAGGTCACCGCCGCGTCGCCGTGCCAGCCGTCGATGATGGCGCCGCAATCGATGGACACCAGGTCGCCGCTGGCCAGGACCTCGTCGAAGGCCGGGATACCGTGCACCACCCGGTCATTGACCGACGAGCAGATACTGGCGGGATAGCCGTGGTAGCCCAGGAAAGAGGGAATGCCGCCGGCCTCGCGGATCACCGCCTCAGCGATGTCGTCGAGGTCTTTCGTCGACACCCCGGGGCGGGCGGCCTGCTGCACGGCCCGCAGGGCGGCGGCGACCACCGCACCGGCAGCGGCCATCGCCTCGAGTTCGCCTTCTGTGCGGGCGGGGACGGTTTTTCGCCCACGTAACCCGGGCAGGGACACCATGGTTAAGGGTTGGTTCTAGCGACCGAGCGCCTGCAAGGCCCGTGCGAACACCTCGTCGAGACTGCCGACGGCGTCGACCGTCTTCAGTTCGTGGCCGCCGTAGTACTCCAGCAGCGGGGCGGTCTCGTCCCGGTAGACCTGGAAACGGTTGCGGATCACGTCCTCGGTGTCGTCCGCACGACCGCGGCTATTGAGCCGCTGGACGAGTTCGTCCTCGGGCACCCGGAACTCCACGACGGCATCGAGCTTGTGGCCGTGACGCTCCAGCATGTCGTGGAGGGCCTGGGCCTGCTCGACCGAGCGGGGGAAGCCGTCGAGGATGAAGCCGTTGGCCACGTCGGGTTCATCGAGTCGATCGTCGACGAGCGAGTTGGTCAGGGCGGCCGGAACCAGATCGCCGGCGTCGAGGTACTTCTTGGCCTCCAGGCCCAGCTTGGTGCCGTGGCTGATGTTGTGCCGGAACAGGTCGCCGGTGGAGATCTGCGGGACGCCGAGCGTCTCGGCCAACCTGACAGCCTGGGTGCCTTTGCCCGCCCCCGGCGGACCCAGCAGGACGATTCTCACTTGAGGAACCCTTCGTAGTTGCGCTGCATCAGCTGGCTCTCGATCTGCTTCACGGTATCCAGGCCGACGCCGATCATGATCAGCACAGCGGTACCGCCGAACGGCAGGTTCTGGACCGCGCCGCCACTGCCGGCCTGCAGGAACAGGTTCGGCAGAACGGCGATGATGCCGAGGTAAATCGAGCCGGGAAGGGTGATCCGGTTCAGCACGTAGCTCAGGTAGTCCGCGGTGGGCTTACCGGGCCGGATGCCGGGGATGAAGCCACCGAACTTCTTCATCTCGTCAGCGCGTTCCTCCGGGTTGAAGGTCACCGAGACGTAGAAGTAAGTAAAGAAGATGATCAGGGCGAAGTAGATGGCGACATACGTCGGGTCGGCCGGGTTCGTCAGGTGCTGTGCCACGAACCGGTCCCACCAGTTGTTGCTGGGACCGCCGCTGCGTCCGCTCTGGATCAGCTGGGTGATCAGCTGCGGGATGTAGATCAGCGACGACGCGAAAATCACCGGGATGACGCCGGCCTGGTTGACCTTCAGGGGGAGGTAGGTCGAGGTGCCGCCGTACATCTTCCGGCCCACCATGCGCTTGGCGTACTGCACGGGGATGCGGCGCTGGCCCTGCTCGACGAACACGACACCGATGATGATCAGGAGGGCGGCACCCAGGACAGCCGTGAACACCGGTCCGCCACGGGTGTCCAGGATGGACTTGCCCTCGGCCGGGATGCGCGCTGCGATGCCGGCGAAGATCAGCAGGGACATGCCGTTGCCGATGCCCCGCTCGGTGACCAGTTCGCCCATCCACATGACCAGGGCGGCGCCAGCGGTCATGACCAGCACGATCAGGATCAGCGAGAAAATGCTCTTGTCCTCGAGCGGGTCCACCGAGCAGTCCTGCAGGAGGCCGCCGTTGGCGGCCAGCGCGACGATACTGGTGGCCTGCAGGACGGCCAGTGCCACCGACAGATACCGGGTGTACTGCGTCATCTTGGCCTGACCGGCCTGGCCTTCTTTACGGAGCTCCTCAAACCGGGGAATCACCACCGTGAGCAACTGCACGATGATGCTCGCGGTGATGTAGGGCATGACGCCCACCGCGAACACCGACAACTGCAGGAGGGCTCCGCCGGAGAACAGGTTGATCAGCGAGTAGATCTGAGCTCCGGCGCCGCCGCTGACCTCTTCGAGGCACTGGTGGACGTTCTTGAAGTTGACGCCGGGGGACGGCAGGGCGGCGCCCGCTCGGTACAGGATGACGATTCCCAGCGTGAACAGGATCTTCCGTCTCAGGTCTACCGTTCGCAGCGACGAGATGAAAGCCGACAGCACTGTTCCTCCTGGGCAACCGGACCGGGGCGCGGTGTGCCGATGGGCTGGCCTGGCCAGCGGTTCGGGCAAATCCAAAGCCGCACCCGCCAACGTGAACGGACGCGCGCTCAAACAGTCTACGAGACTAACAGTTACCCCAGGCAGGCCGGGAATCCGCCGAACCCCGACAGTTCGTTATATTGACTAATCAAGAGTTGGGAGAGCGGGCTGTGACACGCGCTGACGGCGACCGCTGGGACCTGGCCTCCAGTGTGGGCGCCACCGCGACCCTGGTGGCCGCCGCGCGGGCCCTGGCGACCAGGCAGCGGGATCGATTGATCGACGACCCGTTCGCCGAGCCCCTGGTCCGGGCTGTCGGGATCGACGCATTCACCCGCGCACTCGACGGTGAGATCGGCATCGCCGACCAGGACGGCGCGGCGCTCCTGGTCGACGTCGTCGCGGTCCGCACCCGGTTCTTCGACGAATTCTTCACCGACGCCGCCCACGGTGGCCTCCGGCAGGCCGTCATCCTGGCCGCCGGGCTGGATTCACGGGCCTACCGGCTGTCGTGGCCGCCCTGCACCACCGTGTTCGAGATCGACCAGCCCGACGTCATCGACTTCAAGTCCCAGGTCCTCGCCGACCTGGGCGCGGTCCCGACCGCCGCACGGCAGACGGTCGGCGTCGACCTCCGCGACGACTGGCCGGCGGCGCTGCGGGCGCACGGCTTCGACCAGTCGGCACCGACGGCGTGGATCGCCGAGGGCCTGTTGATCTACCTGCCGCCGGAAGCCCAGGAACGACTCATCGACACCGTCACCGCCCTCAGTGCGCCGGGCAGCCGGTTCGCCACCGAGTACCACCCCGATGGCGGGGCCGGACTCGCACAGCGAGCCGCATCGTTGAGCACCC
>CAIOYU010000357.1 GCA_903862565.1 uncultured Actinomycetes bacterium
CGGCCATAGTGAGTCGGGAGGAACCATGAAGCGATTAGTTAGTGTCGCCGCAATCGGCGTCGGTATTGCTGTGCTGTTGGCTCCGGTGGCTGCCGCCAGCGGGCCTTACTCAAGTTGCTCCGAGGCGGCTGACGACGGCGTCTACAACATTCCCGAGGACAGCGACGACTATTGGTCGGGCGGCGACAGGGACGACGACGGGATCGCGTGCGAGTCCTCCGGATAACCCTGACGGCGCTGGCGATCGCTCTGCTGCTGCTGACCGCTCCGGTCGGTAAGCCTCGGGCTGATCCGGTCGCAGCGACCGCCGTCGTCCTCAAGGTCGTGGACGGCGACACCATCGACGTGCGCGACGACGTGCGCGGCCGGCTTCGCATCCGCGTCCTCGGCATCGACACACCCGAGACAAAAAAACCGGGATACACCGTCGGGTGCTTTGGACCCGAGGCGACAGCGTTCGCCAAGGCCAACCTGCTCGGCCAGCAGGTCGCAGTCCAGACCGATCCGACTCAGGACTCCACCGATCGTTATGGCCGCACGCTTGCCTATCTCGTCCGTGCTGACGGCTGGGACTACTCGGTCGAGGTCGTGCGGGCCGGTATGGCGCTGGCCTACATCTACGACGGCGATCCGGTCGAGCGGTACCCGGCGATCGCAGCGGCGCAACAGGAAGCGCAGAACACGGGGCGCGGCTTATGGGGAGCGCCCTGCTACGGCAACACCGAGTCAGTGCCGCGCTGAGTGTCCAGCCCGGCCCCGGGCCAACCCCTGGGGCGGCACGAGTTCTACAAGCCAGTCAGCGACGACGAGGTAAGCCCGACCATACCCAATCAGGGAAGGTAGTGATCGCGGTGATAGGCGATGTGCGCGAAGTCAATCGGGTGTTCTGGCGCTGTGCGTAACTGGGCGATGACCATCTGCGTCGCGACATCCCGGATCGCTCCTTGAGCGTCGATATAGATACCGCCGTTGTCGAACTGAACATGGTGATTGGGGCACAAGCACAGGATGTTGTCCGTGCGATCTGGTCCATGGTGGGGTGCGCCGAGACCCCGGATGTGAGCAGCTTCGGCATATGGACCCGATGACGTAAGTAGTTGTAGACCGCACACCTGGCACTTGTGGTCGTGCCAGCTCTTCACCTTGGCGGCCTGCATGGTGCTCCGGACGATGCGCTGGACTGTCGTCTCCACTCGGGGTGCTTGACCCCAGGTTTCGACATCGACGTCGTCACCTGCACCAGCTTTCACCAATCGGAATTGCCAGATTTTGAAGCCGTCTTGACCGACCGTCTGCCAATAATCCGAAACATGGTAGAGACCGTCGTAGCGGTAACCGGTTTTCGGCGAATACTTCGGATCACCCTGAGCGCCCCGAATCACCCGTACCGGCAGTCCCTCTGCGTGGCACCGTGCGAGGCCGAGGTTTCTGTTCGTCAAATCCTGGTCGGCGATCTGCTTTCCGCTGTTCTGGTCGCGACCACCTTGACCGGTGTAGACGATCACGTCTCCAAAGTCTTCGTCGTCGGGATAACCACCCGACACGACGATCGACTCTGACCCGGTCTTGTCGCCCGAGATGCCGCCCTGGGTCTCCCGATGCACCCCCTTTGCCCACGCCTCTTTTCGATCCGCGTAAATGGTGCCCGGAGGGTTTTCGGGTATCTCCCCGTAGGTTCGCTGCGCCATGAGGTCAACGTACGACACCGGGGCGACAACAGACTGCTACCGTCCAGCGGATGGGCCGCAGACGAAAACGGAAACAGGGCCGCGACCCCTTCAGTGAGGCGCTCCCGGCTTCCCCCTACGCCGCCACTACGGGCCGACTCAACGACACGGCCAAGTCCAACACCAAAGGTGTCTGGAAGATCGTTGGCGGCGGCTCGCCGGGGTTGGGCAAGAACAACTAGCGCGGGTCTGATCTGTCTCGAAAGAGACCTAATCCGAGACAGGGTCAGTACCGAAACCGGTCGGTTACCGAACACCCTGCCGGGTAGTCGATGAGGCGGCGTTGTCCCAGCAATCGGGCCACTGATCCCCCGATCACTCATCCTTGTGATCTGTGAATCTACCGGCCCATTAAAGTCCGGCCAGCAATCCGCCTAGAACCCGTACACGTTGTCGATGCTGACGAACATGCCGTGTCCAGTCGCATCGTTAGAGATTCGTGTGCCGCCGCTTCCGGCGGAGAGTGTCCATCCATCGCCGTGATAGGTCTGCCCATAGGACATGACAATGGGTCGGATCCCAGGTCCGGCGGGGATGTTGCCGAGGTCCCAGAACAGTTGCCCTCTGGTGTTGGCAACCACGATGTTGCAACCTTGCCACGTAGCCCCGTTGGAACAGCCCGGCGATTGCCGGAATCCGCCGGCCGCATTCAGTTGGCATACGGCCGCTGGCGCCCCGACTTTTTGGTCATTCGAGGAGGTGAAACACGACACCTTGCCTGACTGAGTGCCGAAGTAGGTCTCTGCAGCTGCGGTTCCAGTAGATGCAAACGCCAGAACAAGAGCGAGTGCAGTTGCTGCCAGAAAGATTGGCGCGCGGTTTAATGATTTGCGGTTCATTTCTATCCCCCGAACTATCGACTTCTGGTGGGGAAGTCTAAGCGAGTGTTGAGGCTTCTTTAGCCCGTTTCGGTGCAATAGAGAAACCGCCTCGGCTCCGAGGCGGAACCGAGGCGGCCTATGGGGATTCCCGGGTTGTGCGACGGACCGCCTGGAGCTGTTCTAGGTCTGCGATCTGCTCGACGTGGCTTAACCGCCAGCCAAAGTTAATTGGTGCGTCTTGGATACGTATCGACCGCATCCGTGCATCCCTCCATGGCATCGCCACGGTCGAACAGTCGCTTATTCTCATCGGCAGTCACCGGCGAAGGAGGAACGCGACGTGGAACGGCCTAGGGAAAAGCCGGCGAAGGCGCGCAAGCTGACCCCGGCGGAAGTCGCGGCCTACAAGGAACAGCAGGACCGCCGGAGTGATCCCGGGCGGGTCAAGTTCTGTTACGACGAGGATTACGCCGCGGATGTCCAGATCACCCCTGGCGGTGGATCCGCCGGTCTGCACTCCGACCCGCTGCGAATGCGTCACTCTGCAGACTCCATAGGCGACGGACAGGGTGGATTGATCTCCACAACGCGTACCGGCATCGGCATTCCTGCAACACGAATGATCTGCTCGGCCAGCTCCCGGTGACCACGCGCGTCCAGGATCATTGCGGCTCTCGACAACGCTGCCGCCTCTTCCGAGAACTCAATCGCGGCTTTCAACAAGTCCGCTGATTCCTCCAAGGACAGCTTCTCGCCGCTCTCGCCTGGGTTGGCATTACTCATTACCGTCAATTCCCTCTTGCTCTTCTCGTGCCCGCTTCAGTTCATTTCGCTCCGTCTCGCAAGCATCGGAACAGAACCGCGACACGTCCCTTGTCCATGGCCTCACGTCGCCGCAGAACTCGCAGTAACCGTTGCGTGCTGCCATGTTGGCGTAGGCCTGCTCCTTGATCTTTGTCTGGATCAACTCAAGCTTGTCGGGATCCACGTAGTCGTATTCGCCGCCCCACCGAACCGTCATGAACAGCGACAGCTCTCTGTACGGCTCCCAATGCCACTCGCCGTCACCCTGCCGCCACACAATCGCTTCACATGGCGAAGAACCACCACCTTGCGGGTCATTCTTGAACCCGGCCAGATTGCCGCCGTTGTAGTAGAAGAAGTAATCGTTGACGTCGATATCCACTATTCAG
>CAIOYU010000358.1 GCA_903862565.1 uncultured Actinomycetes bacterium
GACTGTTCCCGCGCGCCCTCGTCACCCCACGCTTCGGGATAGTTGGCCATGATTTCCGCGGAGAGCACGAACACGTGCTCGTGCATCAGGGTGACGCCCAGATCTTCGGTGGGGATCGTTCCGCGAACCGTCTCGGTCGTCTTCTGATTGCTCACCGTCTGATCTTCCCGCCCCGACGAACGCTTGGGCGGAAAACTCCGGGAAGAACGCAGTCGCGCCTCCCTAGTGTTTACGCGTGTTTACGGCGTCTCTTGGCGGCGCGCGGTCGCGGTGGGCACGGCGGAGGCCGCCAGCACACAGACAGCCACCAGCGCCGGAAACTGCACCCAGGCCGAGTGGCCGATATAGCCGTCGATCGAACGCCACGGGTATCGCGACAGCAGCGCCCCGGCCAGGATCATCCCGACCGACGCCGTCCACACGGTCACCCGGTCGAGCTGTCGTGGCCGGTCGCTCAGGCGGTGCCGCAGCGCCAGTGCCCCGATGACCACCACGACGCCCCCTATGCCGGCGATCACCGTGCCGGCGACCAGCAGTGCGCCGGCGGCCAGCGGTTCGGAGTTCCACGGCTGGGCCGGTTCCCGGGCACTCGCAGGCCGGCGGGCCGGAACGAGGGCGAGGAGCAGCAACACCGGCAGCAGCGCCAGACCGGTGACCAGAACAGCGCGGTAAAGCGCGTTGGAGGGGAAGCTCAGCGTGATCGTGCCCTGCTCACCGGCCGGCACCACCCACCCCTGCTGCCAGCCGTTGACGATCACCGGGGTCAGTTCGGCGCCGTCGGGGCTGTGCGCCACCCAGCCGGGGTTGACGCTCTCCGGCACCACCAGCAGCTGTGTCGTCGGCGAACGGGTCACATCGAGTTCCCGATGGTCCGGCGACCACCGTAGGACATCCACGGGAGTCGTAGGCGCCGTGGATAACTGGGCCTCGAGCGGACCGTCGAACTGGGCGCCGTCGGCGATGAACGCCGGGCCGGGGCTGATCAGCACCTCCTGTGTCCCGGCGCGCAAGGTCAGCGGCGAGAGTTCGCAGGAGCGCGCCGGGATGGGCGAGCCCGACAGCAGTGCGGCCACCGTCGTCGACACCGACGTCTGCACGAACCGACCGGACACCGCGATCACCGGGCCCTGGCCGCAGGGCACGTCGATCACGCGCTTGCGGTTGGCCGCGGCGTCGGCGGCGGCGATCGGCGCACCGCCCGGCCCGAGTGCCGTCACCTCCGCCAGTCCGGGGGGCTTGAGTTGGTCGAAACCCAGTGCGGTGCGGTCGATCACGTCGTCCCAGTGCAGCAGACTGACCCGGACGGTGTCGGTCACCCGCGGGTGCACGGTCACGGTCTGCGCCCCGGCACGCTCTCCGGCCTCCAGCGTGCGGACCTGGGGGCCGTCGCCGAGATCGATGGCTACCAGGTCCGGGTGGGTGGGAAGTGCCGAGCCCGAGGGCGTCAGGCGCAGTGCGGTCACCTCGGTCGGACGGGGCAGGGTCAGCGTCAACGTGGGCGGAGTCTTCTGCAGAACAACGCCTTGCTGCGCCGTCCACGAGGTCCGCGGGTCGCCGTCGGTGGCCGCATAAGCCGATCCCAGGACGTCGATGAGGTCGGCGTCGCCCTGGGCGCGGGCACTGCCCGGCGCGGCGACCAGATCCGCCAGGCGGGGTCCCTGCCTGGCGCGGACCCAGACCGTGGGCCGGACCTCCATCGTGGTGGGCACACTCAGGGTGCGACTCAACGTCACCGGTTCCTCCGGCGCCACCGCCATCGAGGCGGCGCAGTGCACACCGTCGGGGGAGTCGGCACAGCCGTCGCGGCCCAGCAGTTCCGAGCCCAGATCCCACCCCGCGACGGCCGATCCGGTGGGCGGCGGCGGCACCAGCACGGTGTGCCTCAACTCCACCGGGTGCGCGAATCCCGAAGCGTCGTACTGGGTTATGGCCAGGTCGGTGATTCCGAACTGAACCCCGGACGAGCCGTCGTCGGTGCCCACCGCGGTGATGCGCACCCACGGCGTCTCCCCGACGGGCAGCGCAACGGTCAGGGGCTGGCCGGATTCGTCGAAACCGATGGTGGATGTGCCGTTCGCCGTGGAGATCTGAATCCGGCGCACCTGGGCTCCGACGGCGGTGGCGCTGGGGGTGATGGTCAGTGCGGCGTTGGTCACCGGGTGGTCGAAGTCGACCTGCAGCCACTGACCGATGGCGGGCTGTAGAGCGTTGGACACCCACGCGGTCGCCGGATCGCCGTCCACCGCCGCCACCGGACCACTGGCCGGCGCGACGTTGGGCAGTGTCGTGGC
>CAIOYU010000359.1 GCA_903862565.1 uncultured Actinomycetes bacterium
GACACCGTTCCACGGCGTGGTGGTGATCAGGGTCGACAACGGTTCCTTGGTGTTGCCCGCCATCGGCGCCGACGGCACCGCCTGCGGCGACCCGCTGATCGTGTAGACCCCGGGACCACCGTTGGTACCGCTGACGAAACCAGTGATCGTGGTGTCGTCAGCGACCAGGGGGTTACCGGGCACAGTTGTGGCCAGCGCCGTGGACGGCGCCACCCACTGCGGCGGGCCGCTGATCGTGTAGGTGCCCACCCCACCGGAACCGGTTCCCAACGCCGCGATAGTGGTGCCCGGAGCAACCCCCGGCCCGGTCACGGCCTGCCCGACACCGAGGGCCGTTCCGTCGAGGTCGACGGTCGTGACCGTCAGCGTCGTGCCGGGTTGCGCCGCGGTCATCGCCGTCGATGCCGCGACCGTCTGGGCGTTGCCGCTGACGGTATAGGTGCCGACCCCCCCGTTGGTGCCGCTGACGAACGCGGTGATCGCGGTCCCCGCGGTGACACCGTTGCCGGCGAGGTACTGCCCGACGGCGATCGGGGTGCTGCCGGTGACACTGGACACCGACAAGGTGTTGCCCGCGTTGCCAGGGGTGCCGTTGCTGATGCTGCCGGCGAAACTGGCGGTCTGGGCGTTGTTGATGGCCCCGGTGAAACTGGCGTTGGTTTGGGTGTAGAAGTTCGATCCGCCGATGGTCTGACCCACCGTGAGCGTCCCACCGCTGACGCTGGTGACAGTCAGCGTGTTACCCGGGCTGGCCGCACTCATCGCCGTCGACGGAGCACTCCACTGTGCGCCACCACTGAGCCCGTACCGGTACTGGGTGGCGGTCAACGCCGTCGACGTAATCGTCTGCCCCGCACCGCTGAGCGAATACGTGCCCACCCCGCCGGCATTGGCGTTGGTCGGTGCGCTGAGCTGAGCGGTGATCGTGGTCCCAGACGCCACACCGGCGCCGGTAATCGCCTGGCCCACCTCCAGTGGGGTGCCGCTGATCTTGGTGACCGTCAACGTCGTGCCCGGGGTTCCCGTGCTGCCGTTGTTGATCGTGCCGGTGAAACCGGCCGAGGTGCTCATATTTTTTGTGATCGTGGTTCCCTCAGCCACCCCCGGACCGAACAGCACCGGGCAGTTCGACGAGCAGGTCGCGCCCGGGGTGTTGAACGCCGCGAACTGCGCACCCCCGCTGATCGGGCCGTCAACAGTCAACGTGGTGCCGGCCTGCGACGCGCCCAGGACGGCGCCCGGGACCACCGACTGAGACACGTTCACCGAGTAGGTCCCAACACCGCCCAAAGCCGACGACGGTGTGGTGGCGCTGATGGCCTGACCGTTGGTGCCGTAGGTGAGCTGACCGGTGATCGAGGTCCCCTCAGCAACTCCACCACCGGAGAGGAACTGGCCCACCGTCAGCGGGGTGCTGCCGGTGGCGACCTGGAACACCGCCAGGGTGGTACCGGGGCTGCCGGCAGTGCCGTTGCTGATCCCGCCGAGGAACGTCGCGGTCGGGCCGCTGTTGATCGCCCCGGTGAACGCCGCCGGAGTCGTCCCGTTGTTGATCGTCGCGGTGAAATTCGAGGACGTCGGGCTGGACTGACCGGTTAACAGGTTCCACGAGTAAGAGTTGCCGTCACCGTCGAAGCCGTCAGAGGAGGACGTGGCCGTTCCGTCGGTGACGATGCCGACTCCACTCCACGGTGCCACCGCCGGAGTTCCGACCATGGAGATACCGAGAACGCCGACATTGGTGTTCTTGGGCAGGACGATGGATTGCACGGTCAGCCCCGACGGAATGTCGTAGGAGTACCCGTAGACGTTGGCGGTCCGGTTGACCGCGTTGCCCAACTGGTTGACCTGGGTGCCGCCGTTGATCACGGCCTCCCCGGTCACCGTTCCCGGGGTGGGGGTGGAGGCCCAGTCGCTGAAGGTCTGGGTCCACGTCGCGCTGGTGCCATCGGTGAAGTTCACCGTGATGGCCTGTTCGGACTGGGTGCCGTTACCGGCCCCGATCAACTGCAGGTTGGTATAGGAACCGCTGGGTGTGTAGATCGTCTGCCCGTCCGCCAGGGCAACGTTGCGGGGACCCTTCTTGCCGCCGACCTCGCTGTTGCTCGTCGGGATCTGCCCCACCTGGAACGCCGAGCCCGCCCACGACATGATGATCTCCTTCGGCGGCGGGTTGCCCTTGGAGATGACATCGCCGGCCGGGGCGGTCGTGTTGTTGAGGTTGTAGGCATCGAAATAGTTGCCGTTGCCGTCGAAGCCCTGACGGTTGGCCACCTGCCACGGCGGCGTGGTGATCCCGAAGGTGTTCAGCGGGCTGTTGGACACATTCTGGCCCAACGACACCGCGATGGCCGTCGACATCGCCAGACCGACCAAGACGATGTCCGGGTTGACCGGCAACGTCACACTCTCCAGGGTCTTGCCTTGGGCGACCGGGTGCGAATACCCGTAGATGTAGTTCGTCGTCGTGTCGGTCTTCCCGGCGGCGGTATAACGGTAGGACTGCACCGAGACGATGCCCTCATTCGGGTTGTAATCCGGTGTGCACCAGTCACTGAACGACTGCGTCCAGGTCTCGCTGGTGCCGTCGGTGTAGTTCAGTGTGATGCTCTGATTGGCCTTGGCCCCATTGACCGCAGCACCGGCAAGGTTGACCATGTTGACCGCCTGGTCCAGACCCTTGTCGGTGGTGTCGATCTGCCCCGACTTCTGGGCGGTCGACAGTGCGATGGTCTGCCCCTGCGAGCGGGCGACGTTCGGCTGGTTGGGTTGCTGCCCCCCCTGCTGGTTGACCGCAAGACTGGCCACGGAGCCCAGACCGAAACTCACCCCGTTCCACGACAGGGTGTAGTCATTCGAACCCGGAATGGCGTTCCAGGAATAGGCATTTCCGTTGCGGTCGACACCGCCGTTGGTGAACGGCGTTCCGTCACTGACCATTCCGACGCCCAGACCCTTGGTCGACAGGACAGTCTTGCCGTCCGCGGCCAGCCACAACTGGCCACCGGCGGACTGGCCGTTTGCGTCACTGCTGGAACCGTAGAAGTTGGTGTCGGTCACCGTGTAATACGTCGTGCCGCCGTTGGGGCTCAGTCCGGTGAACGACGCCGACGTTCCGGCGGTCGTCACACTCGTCGAAGTGTCGCCCGCGTAGGCCGTCGCGGTGTAGGACACCACCGGGGCCCGCTTCGGTGTCGCCGGCGACGTCCAGGACAGGGTCGTCGACTCGCCGGTCGCACCACTGTCGAGCGGAGTGGCGGCAATTCCGGTGGGCGTACCGGGTGCGGTCGGCATGAACAGCGGTCCGCCGAACTGGCTGTTCTGAGTGAAGATTCCCTCCGGCGCACCGGTCGGAAGGCCCGTCGTGGGGTCAACCGTGACCGGCGAGGCGAACGGCACGACCTGACCGAACGTCTGAATGCGGGGAATGGGTCCGAGAGCCATCGGAGCACCGGGGGTGTCCAGAAGTCCGTCGGTGGGGGTCCACACCGGCGCCACGAACGACGGCGAGCCCGCTGTCTTCCAGTCGTAGGCGGTTCGAACCGGGGTGAAGCTTGAGTTGTTCGCGCACCCCGTGCCGCCCTTGATGTCTTCGCACACGATGACATTCACGTAATCGACGTAGTAGGCCAGCCAGCCGACCACCGAGGTCAGCCCGCCCGTGAGGTTCAGCGGGTTGAGGTTGCTCAGATACTGGGCCCGCTCCGCCCCGCCGGATCCGCGGCCAGCCATCCAGATCGACCCGTCCGGACCAAGTGTCAGGCTCTGTGGCCGGCCCGCGTCCTGCATCATGGTTTCGCTCACGCCGAGCCACGAGGTGGGAATGTCGAGGGTTTTCGTGACCTTCAGGAAGTCCAACCCGTTGGTTCGGCTGCCACCGTTGTCCGCCTGATAGGCGTTGGGGTTGTAGTCCACTTCGACGATCTTCCCGCTGCCCTTCTTCCACAGCTTCGAGATCGAGCCGAACGTCACCCCACCGGCGTCAGCCGCCGCCTTGCAGTACTTGCTTCCAGCCCCCTCCGAGGCAACCCGGCAGCCGATGTAGGCCCCGCCATATCCGAGTTCACTCAGCAGCGAAACCGTGCCCACGGCAGTCAGGATGGCGTCCTGCCCGGGCACCGCGATCATGCCCATCGCCCCCCGGCCCACGTCCTGACGGTTACCGCAGCTCGAGTCCGCACATGAGGAATCGATGCGCACGATTGTGGACTTCAGCTTGAAATCCTGCGAATTGTTAAAGCGGACAACGCCTCCCGTAGCAGGCACGGCGGCATCACGGCCGTTCTCTTCGGAGTCGTTGTACCACAGGGCGTAGGTGTCAGCGGACATCTCAATGCCCGTCGAACCCCCACCCACGGTCTGGTCACCGACCGGTGAGCTCACCGTGTACGTACCGGCACCGCCCAGGGAACTGGTGGGTGTCGAGCCGTCGACGGTCGCGCTCGTCCCGGCGGAGTTGACGTAGGTGAGCTGCTTGGTGATCGTCGTCACCGCGGCCACACCCGCTCCCCTGATGAACTGGCCGACGGTCAACGCGGCGTTACCACTGGCCTGATTCGCATCATTGACCACGACCGAATCGACCTTCGAGACCGTCAGAGTGGTGCCGCTGATGCTCCCCGCGAATGCGACCGGGGCCGCACTGGTGGCGGTGATGGCAAAACCGGCGGCGGGATGCATGAACTTGTACTTGATGGGTTGCGAGGCCCACGAGCCGTCACCGGTCGGGGCGATTTGCTCGACCGCGCCGTTCTTAAACAGTTGCGCACTGCTGTCCGGTTCCGAGGAAACCGTGTTCCCCAGGTCGTTGATCCCCACCCACACCGAGCCGTCCGGGGCGGCCGCCATGGTGCCCCAGGTCGGTGTGCCGCTCAGATCGATGGTCTGGGCTGACAACTGACTCATCGACGTGGAGCCCATCACCTTGGGGGTTCCGGTGACCAGGTAAGTGCCGACTCCACCGTCAGTGCCACTGAGCTGCCTGATGATGCGGGTTCCCGCCGCGAGACCCGGTGCCGAGACGGTCTGCCCGACAACGATCGCGTTGCTACCGGCGCCCATTTGCGTGACCGTCAAGATCGACCCCGGATAGGCCGCTTGCAACTGGGTCGACGGGGCAACCAATTGCTTGCCGCCGTCCTTCAGTTGGTAGGTGCCGGCGGCACCCAAATTCGATACCGAACAGCTCGACGGCGTGCCGGTGGACCCGCAATTGGCCGAGGCGACCAGCGCCGTGGTCGTAATCGACTGCGGGGTGCCGCCGAGGGCGTAAGTGCCCAATCCGCCGGTGCTGCCCGAGGTCTGTGCGGTGATGGTGGTCCCGGCGGCGATACCAGCCCCCGAGATGACCTGGCCCACTGCGAGTGGTGTCGAACCGCTGAGACTCGAGACTGTCAGGACCGAGCCGCTGTTTCCGGCCGTGCCGTTGTTGATAGCCCCGGCGAACGGGATACCGACGACCGCCGATACCGGCACCTGGGTGCCGTTGATCAGAACGGTGAGTTGCTGCTTGATCCCGGTCCCCGGGTTGACGGTCGTCCCCGCCCCGGCGGTGATGATCTCACCCGGGGCGATCGGGATGCTGTTGCCCGCGGAGACGCTGTCGATGCTCAGGACGTTGCCGGCGGCTCCCTTCCCATCGCTGATGCCGCCGGTGAAATTCACCGTCCCGGTATTGCCGGGCCCGATGCTGCCGGTGAACGTGATTTGCTCCCCGCCGATTCGCTGGACGTAACCGACCTGCTTACTCGCATTCGGCGCGAACCTCGCCCACCCGCTCCGGTTGTTTCCCTGAACTCCTCCGGCCAGACCTGCGCTCGCGACAAAGATTTGCCCATTGGGAAGCCCCGTCGTCGGGTCCACAGCCTCGACGAGCGCATGCGGAATGACTACGGTCTTAGTGTCACCGGGGCTGGTGGTGGTGTTACCCCCGCCGGTGCCGTTTGTTCCGTTCATCGTGGTGACGAAACTCTGCGCAAGCTGCCACTGGCCGTCGACGAACTTGTACTGCCGCACCTGATCTTCGGGCAGTGGCTCGGAAGCGGCCCGGAGGAACGCCAGTTGGGCCTCGGGGGGCAAACCTGCAATCGTCTTCTTTATCTGGACGAATGCCTTCAGGTTTCCGGTCACGAGGGAACCGGTGCCCAACGCGAAGTTGAGGAATCCCGCCCAGCCGCCGACGAGCTTCGTCGGAGTGGCCACCAACTGAACCGGCACCTTCCAGCCGGTATCTGCCGATCCGGTGGCGACGCTGACCGTCGGGTAGGTGTCGACCATCACCGGCACACCGTCGACCGTCACCGGCTCACCGTTGACAAGCTCGGGCGTCGTGCCATTGGAGGTGGAGGTGACGAGTTTGAATTGCTGGCCGACGTTCTGAGACTGGCGGATACGCTCGCCACCTGCTCTGGCTTGACCATTTCCAACCAAGAGGTTGTAGGTCGCGGTGGTGCCGCCTTCGGTGTAACTGGGCGCGGCGCCCCACGTCTGACCGACTTGGAGCGTAATCGCCTGCTTGGAGAACGCTTTGATCTTGCCGCCCCCGGGAAGATTGCAGGTCTGGCCCTTGTTGGACTCGCAGTTGGTGACCGTCAGGTAGTCGCCGGGTCCGGTGCCGTCCTTATTACTGATGTACCCGTTGAGTGTCGTCGAGTACCCGTGGCTGTAGGGGTCCATCCACCCGATCACCCGGTGGATGATCTTTGCCAGCGGAGACCGCTGGTATGCGACCCACATCGAGCCGTCCGAGGCCGCGAGCATCGAGGTGGGATCCATGAACAGCGACAGGAACGGATCAGCCGGCTCGGCCCCGCTCCAGTACCTGAGGCTCGGGATTCCCGCTGTTTTTCCGTTGGGCAATGGCGCAGAGAAGTTCGGTGTCACTTCGAACACGAATCTGGCGTAGGGATTCGGTGTAACGGTCGTGACCGTCGCCTGTTCGGCGAGGGTGGGCTGGCTGAGCGATTCCGTAGTGGTCGGGACGAAGACGGAGCAGCCGCCCGTCGCCTGGCCCTTCTTGTTGGTGCCCGAATCGGTACAGCTGGTGTCGGCCAGGTCCAGGCCAACGCCCAGATTGAAGACGTAGGACAGGGTGTTGGCGTCGGTCTGGACGGTCGTCTGACCGGGGATCACCGAGACCCCGGTAGCTGTTTCGATGACGCCGGTCCCGAAGGGCCCTTTAGCGTCGGCGGGATAGGTGGGCGAGGTCGTCGCATCAGACAGTCCGGCAAGCCAGGCGGTGTTCGTCCCGTTTTCTTTCTTCGTGCCGTCTACCGGGAAGCCTAGTTGTGACGCATTCGCGTAGGGGTCGAGAACGTCCTGCTTCATCGTGACCGAGTAGCTCTCGACCGAGATATTCGGGTCGATGCCCCATCCGGTCAACACCGAGGCCGGAAGGGACGTCAACGTCGGGGCGTCCCAGGTGAGTTGGAAGACCCCGTTCGCGTCCGGAATCAGGGTCAGGTTCCCCACCACCGCGGCAAGCTGCCAGCCCTGCAGGTTCTTGACCAGGTTCGGATCCAACGTGGACACCGGGCCCGCAGCGGCGGCCGCGGCCGCGGCGGAACCGGTCGTCTGAGAAGTGCTGCTCGAGGTGAGC
>CAIOYU010000360.1 GCA_903862565.1 uncultured Actinomycetes bacterium
CAGTTGACCATCGAATCGGCCCGGTAGACCAGGCGGTGCGAGTCGACGACGCCGGAACGTTCACCCGGGGACAACTCCGACCAGACCCGGCCGTCGTCAAGAAGCCTTGCACCGCTCTCGAATTCGGCCACCAGGTCGTGAATCGGGCGGGCCTTATCTTGCGCGGGGTCGAACCAGGCGTTGTAGATCTGCAGGAAGATCCACTGGGTCCACGTGTAGAAGTCGACATCGGTGGTGGAGAAACTGCGCCGCTGGTCGTGGCCCAGGCCGAGCCGCCCCAGCTGGCGGCGGAAGTTCTCGATGTTGGCCTCGGTCCGGATCCGCGGGTGCGTTCCGGTCTGCACCGCATACTGCTCGGCGGGCAGACCGAAAGCGTCGAAGCCCAACGCGTGCAGCACATTGCGGCCGGTCATCCGGAAGTACCGCGCGTAGACGTCGGTGGCGATGTAGCCAAGCGGGTGACCGACATGCAGACCCTCACCGGACGGGTAGGGGAACATGTCCTGAACGAACATCTTGTCCGCGGGAACCGGCGAGCCGTCCGACGGGGCCAGCGAGCCCACCGGGTTGGGCACGTTGAAGGTGCCCCACTGCCGCCAGTTGTCCTGCCACTGTTCCTCGATCCGCCCGGCGAGGTCTGCGGTGTACCGAAACCGCGGTACGTCGCCGGCGTCAACCTCAGCGATGGGCGAATCGTTCACGGTCACAGGGTATCGGCAGCGGACGGACGGCAACGGCTCGGTATCGGTTGCATTGCAGGGTGGTCAGGGGTTGGTCCCAGGTCGGTCCCAGGTCGCCTCAGAGGGTGTCCGACCACGCCCCCACCTGCTTACAGTCGGGCACGGACAGCGGGCCGTGTGCCCGATCGTGCGAAAAGGACAAACGTGATGAACAGGATTGCCCGTAACTGGCGAGTGCTGGCCGGCGGAATGGCGGCAGGATCGGTGGCGGTACTGGGCCTCACCGGGACGAGCGCGTCAGCCGACCCGACCGCCCCCGAGCCACCCGCGCCCGCCCCCGTGACGGTGACGGTGACCGTCACTCCCCAGGCCGCCGCGGCCCCAGCGGCGGCGGATCCGTCGTCGGTGGCAGCGGTGCCCGCAACTGCAGCGACAGCGCCGCCGGCGCAGCCGCTGGGCGTCACCAGCACGCCGTCGGCCGCCCCTGCCCCGACCGCGGTGGCGACCACCCCCGCGGCCCAGCCGCTCGCGGCAGCGACCACCCCGCCGCCGATCCCGGCCACCTCCGGCACCCTCGCGGAGTTCTTCAAGGACAAGGGCGTGGTGCTCGAGCCGCAGAAAGCGGCCGGCTTCACCGCACTGAACATCACGCTGCCGGTTCCGACCGGATGGACCGTGGTGCCCGATCCCAACGTCCCAGACGCGTTTTCGGTGATCGCCGACCGCAAGGGCGGCGACGCTCTCTACACGCCCAACGCGCAGGTGAAGGTCTACAAGCTCGTGGGTGACTTCGATCCGCGGGAGGCCATCAGCCACGGCTATGTCGACAGCCAGGCTCTGACGGCCTGGCAGCAGACCGACGCCTCGATGGCCGAGTTCAGCGGATTCCCGGCATCCGAGATCGAAGGCACCTACCGGGACACCGACGTGACGCTGAATACGACCCGTCGGAACCTGATCGCCCAGGCAGGTCCGGACCGTTACCTGGTGTCGCTGTACGTGACGACCGCCGCCAACCAGGTGGTCGCCACGGCCACCTCCACCGAGGCCATCCTCAAGGGGTTCAAGGTCGGTGTGCCGGGTAGCCAACCGGCGGTGGCCCCGCCCTCGGCCGCACCGGTGATCGACGCGGCCGCACCGGCGGCTCCACCGGCCGCACCGGCCCCGGCTGCCGCGCCCGCGGTTCCTGCAGCACCTGCACCGGTACCCGTTGCCGATCCCGCGCCCGCTGCCGCACCCCCCGCGGCGGTTCCGGCGCCCGCGGCGCCCCCGGCGGTGCCCACTCCGTAGCACGGGCACCGGCGGCTCGTATTCTGGGCGCATGGTTATCGGGGCAGTGATCTGCCTGGCCCTCGCGGTCCTGGTCGGCGGCTCCGGGTTCTTGACGATGCGCCGCCCGACCGGCCCCGACCTCACCAGTGAGGTCGTGCGACTGGTCGTCCCGACTCAGCTGGCCGCAGCGGTCATGCTCGCCACGGGCGGTGTCCTGGCGTTGGCAGCCCCGCCCCGGGTGGGAATGATCGGGATGATCGGCGGGGTCCTCGGGGCGGTCGCCACGATCGCGGCCGGTTCCTGGCAGAGCGCCCGGTATGTGGAACGGCGGCAGGCGGCCGCGCCTGGTTGCGGCTCCGGTGGCGGTGGCTGCGGAGGCTGCAGCCAGGTGTGCGAACGCTAGTTCCGGCTCAGGTCGATCGGGTGCGTCGCCAGAATTGACATCGGTAGCGGCTGGCGGCGCAGCACCGTCGCCCACAGGTCCACCCGGGGCGTGAACAGCACGTCGGACGGCAGGGCCGGCAACACGATCCAGTCGTCGCGCTCGATTTCGCCTTCGAGCTGGCCGATGGTCCACCCGGAGTACCCCGCGAAGATCCGCACACCCTCGACGGCGGCGCCTACCAGTTCAGGATCGGCGTCGAGATCGACCATCACGATGCGGCCCGCGACGTGGCGTAGTCCGGGCATGCCCTCGGGATCGGCGCCTACCCGCAGCGTGCCCAGGCACAACGCGGAGTCCCGCTTCACGGGCCCGCCGATGAACATCGTCTTCGGCTTGACCACCAGGTCGGTCCACTGGGGCAACACGTTGTAGACGGCCATCTCGCTGGTCCGGTTGAGCACCACGCCCAGGGTGCCGCTGTCGTTGTGCTCGACGACGTAGATCACGCTGCGCCGAAACGTCGGCTCCAAC
>CAIOYU010000361.1 GCA_903862565.1 uncultured Actinomycetes bacterium
AGCCCGAGCCCACGATCGCGGTGGTGACGGTCGCCGGCCCGATCGTCAGTGGCCGCGGGGGCCCCCAGATGCTGCCGATGTCACGGTCCAGCGCCGGTGGCGACACGATCGCGGCCGCATTGCGCGCGGCCGGCGCCGACGCCGACGTGACGGCCGTGGTGCTGCGTGTCGACAGCCCCGGCGGGTCGGTGACCGCCTCGGAGACGATCTGGCGGGAGGTCTGCCGGCTGCGCGACAAGGGCAAGCCGGTGGTGGCGTCGATGGGTTCCGTCGCCGCCTCCGGCGGGTACTACGTGTCGATGGCGGCCGACGTGATCGTCGCGAATCCCGGCACCGTGACTGGCTCCATCGGTGTGGTGACCGGAAAACTCGTCGCCCGGGACTTGAAGGAACGCCTCGGTGTCGGCTCAGATGTTGTGCGCACCAACACCAATGCGGACGCGTGGTCGGTCAATGCGCCGTTCAGCGCTGAACAGCACGCGATTGTCGAGGCCGAGGCGGACCTGTTCTACGACGACTTCATCCGGCGGGTGGCCGAAGCGCGGTCGATGACCGTCGACGAGGTCGATGCGATCGCACGAGGGCGGATCTGGACCGGAGCCGACGCCCATGAGCGCGGACTGGTCGACGAACTCGGCGGCCATCGCGACGCGGTGCGGCGCGCCAAACTGCTCGCCGGTCTCGACGCAGACACCGACGTCCGGTTGGTGGCCTATCCCGCGTCGTCGGTGCGGGACGTGTTCCGGCCCAAGGCGTCATCGCAGCCGGCGGCGCTGGTCGCGGCCGCCGCGCAGCCGGCGTCGTTGGTCGATCTGGCCGCCCTGCTAATCGGCGGCCGAACAGCGGCACTATGGGCGGGGGAGTGGCGGTTCTGAGTCAGCGGGTGGCGCTCACGTAGGTGATCTCGCCGAGCGGATCGTAATCGCTTCGGTCCGGCGGTTGCAGGCTTGCGCGCGTGAACAATTCCCCGCCGGTGGCCCCGGTCACCTGCCAGCCGTTGGCGCCGAGGTAGTCCATGACATTGCTGCGGGGTCCGGAGTAGATCAGCGACGGCATATCGAGGTCGAAGCCCCGTTGGCGCAGGTTCGACGCCATCTCGCGGGCCTTGGCCGCGTCGAAGTCGACGATTCCCGGAACGTATTCGGTGGCCACCGCACTTCCCGGCGCGCTGAGCCCGGTGATGGTGTCGACCAACTGGTCCTGGGCGTCCGGCGGCAGATAGATGAGCAGGCCTTCGGCCAACCATGCAGTCGGGACCGAGGGATCGAATCCGCACTCCCGCAGCGCCGTTGGCCAGTCGTCACGAAGATCGGTGGACACCGTCTTGCGCGTCGCGGTGGGAGTGGCGCCGAGACCGGCCAGGGTGGTGGTCTTGAACTCGACGACCGCGGGTTGGTCGACCTCGTAGACCACGGTGCCCGCCGGCCAGGACAGCCGGTATGCCCGGGAGTCCAATCCGGCCGCCAGGATCACCGCCTGCCGGATCCCGTGGCCCATCGCAGTGGTGAAGTAGTCGTCGAAGAACCTGGTACGCATGGCCATTCCGGCGACCATGGCCGCGGCGCGGTCCGCGCCGGCATCGCCGAACGCGGAGGTTTCCAGACGGCCGTCGAGCATGTCGACGAAGAACGGGATGCCCACCGCGCGGACCAGTGGTTCGGCGAACGGATCGTCGATCAGGCGACGTGCGTCCTTGGTGGCCATCGCCCTCGCCGCCGCCACCATGGTGGCGGTCGCCCCCACGCTGGAGGCCAGGTCCCAGGAGTCGCCCTCGTAACGCGTCATATCGTGCTCTCTCGGATTGCTGTGATGGACAGTGACTTTCGCAAGGGGGCGTTGATCTCGCCCTCCGGGTAGCGGCGGCCGTAGGCGGCGAACATCTCCGGACGCGGCCGGACCGTCACCTGCCAGCCGAGGTGCGCGAGTTGGTCGGCGACGGGTCGGCGATCGCCGCTGTAGAAGAGCTCGCCGAGGTTGAGGTCCAATCCGCGGTCGGCCCACTGGGTGCTCAACGATGCGGCTCGCTGTGCGAGTCCGGCCCCGCCATCGGGGTGGTACTCGGTGGCGAACCGGCTGCCCGGCGCACTGAGGGCGGTGACGGTGTCGATGAGTCGTTCCTGGGCTTCCGGCGGCAGGTAGATCA
>CAIOYU010000362.1 GCA_903862565.1 uncultured Actinomycetes bacterium
ACTGGCGGCGTTCCTGCGCGATCTGGACAGCGCGTCGCATCGGCCCGACCACAGCGTGGCACTCTTCGGGCACTCCTACGGGTCACTGCTCTCCGGAATCGCCCTGAAGGACGGCGCAAGTGCGGTCGTCGACAATGCGGTGATGTACGGATCACCCGGGTTCGAAGCCACCTCACCGGCGAAATTGGGGATGCCCGACGATCATTTCTTCGTCATGACCGCGCACGACGATCAGATCCGACCGATCGGCGCCCTGGCTCCACTGCACGGCTGGGGATCTGACCCCAATGAGGTGATTCCCGGCTCCCCTGATCGCTACCGCTTCACCCACCTGGAAACCGATGGCGGCTGGGTCACACTGGCGGGTGAGGAGTTCCACAAGTCGGCCTCCCACGGGCATTCGGGCTATCTCCGCGAGGCTCTGCGGCAGATGAGCGGGTACAACCTGGCGACGATTCTGTTGAACCGGCCCGACCTGGCGGTGAGGGAGGTGCCGGACGAGTGAAAAAGAACTCTGCAGCAATCGTATTCGCTCCGATCCTGACGACGATACTGGTCGGCTGTGGCGCCGTCGAGAGGTTGAGAGACATGGGTAGAGATCTCGGAAATCCCTACGAGACAGCGCATCTGAGCGACGACGAGAAGATCCACCTGATCGACGATATGCGAGCACAGGGCTCCTACGAGGCTGCCCGCGACCGGCTCAACGACACCGCGCGGTCCATCGCCAATCGCATCGCTGCCGCGGTTCCGGGGCAGACCTGGGCCGTCGACAACGAGGCCGCGGGGCTGGAGATCGACCGGGCCGGATTGTCGTGCGACACGTTGACCGGCGACCTCGCATTGCGGCCGTCGACCGACGTCATCGTTTTCGGTAATGCCTTCTCCGACCAGGGGTTCACCACCGCCGCCGGGATCGTTCGCGACGAGGCGGCAAAGGTCGGGGCCAAAGATCAGTCGTCGTTGTACAACACCGCCGCCAAGCGCGACTTCAGCGTGCACGGCAACGGGTATGACTTCAGCCTCGGGCAGATCAAGGTCGCCGCCCTGTCCATCACGGGGGCCTGCTTCCTGCGCCAGTCGGTCATCGACTCCCCGCCCGGCCAACTGCCTCGCTGATCAGCCGCCGGCCCGGGCGAGCCGGCCGTGGCGGGCGATGCCCAGTTGTGCGGTCAGGCTGTGCAGCACCAGGCTCAACGTCACGGTCACCACGACGACGGTCCCGATCAGGTCGATGCTCTCGATCTCGCCGCGATTGACCACCAGCAGGCCCAGCACGACGGTGCCGATTCCACGCGGCCCGAACCAGCCGATGAACAGCCGGTCCGACTTCGGCAGGTCAGTGCCCAGCAGTGCGATGGAGACGGCCACGATCCGGACGACGAACACCGCCAGCACCGCGAAGGCCACCACCCGCCAGTCGGCCCGACGCCATCCGTCGAGCACGGCGAATGCGCCGAACATCGCGAAGACCAGTAACTCGAGCAATTGGCCCGTGGCGTCGGAGAACTGCGTCGGCACCGGATCGTCGGAATGCCGGCGGGACATGAACGCAAACGCCAGACCGCCGGTGAACGCCGCCACGAACCCGCTGGCATCCGCCCATTCGCCGACCTCGAAACAGACGAGGGCCAGGGCGAGGGTGGCCAATTGCGCCCAGATGTCGGTCATCCACCGGCGGTGCCGCGACCACGACACCACCGCTCCTCCGAGGAGTCCCACTGCCGCTCCGATCAACAGTGAGACGATCTCGGTCCTGAAGGCGAACCACGCCCACCGTCCCCCATCGGGGTCGGAGTGCGCGGAGGCCAGCGCGATCGCGCCCAGCAGCGCCGCCAGGGCGAAGCCGTCGTACAGCCCACTCTCCACCGACAGGGCGTGGCGGACGCGTTCGGAAATTCGCTTGTCCTCCAACAGTCCTTCGATCAACGCCGCCTCGGTGGGCGCGACGATCGCGGCCAGGCACGCCGCCTCCCACCACGGCAACAACGGCAGCAGTGCCACGGCGGTCAGCGCCCCCAGCACCAGGCTCAGCGGGATCCCGATGAACAACAGTCGCAGCGTGACCCGCCCACGCAGGCTGGACCGGTCGAGGTCGATCTTGGCAGCCTGGTCGAACAGGATCACCGTCAGCGCCAACTGTGCCAGCACGGTGTAGCCGGTGGTGCCCGGCCCCGCATCGAGCACACCGAAACCGAACGGCCCCAGCACCATCCCCGCGATGATGAAGATGAGCCCGGGTGCGATGAAGTGCCGGTTGACCTGTTCGGACAGCACGGCATAGCCGAGCACCAGAACGGTGAGGACGAGCGGGGTCGTCTGGTGCACGGGGGGGTTGGACGCCCTAGACGCCGTTGTTGGGGCCGCCGGAATTGGCTCCCGGGATGTCGGTGATCGGGAAGTTCGGCATCGGTGCGGGCGACGGCGTGGGAGGCAACGTCGGGATGTCCTGTGCCGGAATGTCATGCAGCGCTTCGCCAGCAGCAACCGGCGGCCCGTTGTCGCGGCCGCCGTAGACACTGCCCGGGGCGCGGGGCCCCAGCAACTGGCTGACCGTCACCAAGTGGTAGCCGTTGGCCTTCAGCACCGGGATGAACTGCTCCACCAGATCGACCGTCGAGGAGTACACGTCGTGGAGCAGCACCACGGACCCGGGCTTGACCTGGGTCATCAGCATGTAACGGGTCGCGGCGGTGTTGGAGTCGTTGATCCAGTCGAAGGGGATGACGTCCCACAGGATCCCGGCCAACCCGTCCTTCTTGGCGACGGCGTCGACGGCCGGGTCGGTGAGGCCGCCGGGCGGCCGCCACAGATTCGGGGTCTGCCCGGTGGCGGCGGTGATCGCGTCCTGGGCCTTGGACAACTGGTCCGGCACGTACTGCGGCGGGATCGTCGTCATGTTGGGGTGTTCCCAGGTGTGGTTGCCGATCTCCATGCCCGCCTGCGCCACCCGCTTGGCACCGTCGGGGTTGGCGGCAACCTTGTTGCCGATCATGAAGAACGTGGCCTTCGCGCCGGCGTCGTCGAGAACCTTCAACAGGCGGTCGGTGTAGGGGGTGGGTCCGTCGTCGAAGGTGAAGGCGACGCACTTGTCCTTGGTGCAGTCCACCGGCGCATCCGAGGCGTTGCGCGTCGCGGTGCCGCAGCCCGCGACGACAAGCGCCGCCGCAGCCAGGACAGACAGTTGGCGCAGCATGGACCCGAGTTTACGGCAGGGCGCCGGGGCTGATCTCCTCCAGCATCTCGGTGACCAGGGCGGCGATCGGCGAACGCTCGCTGCGGGTCAACGTGATGTGGGCGAACAGGGGGTGCCCTTTGAGCTTCTCGATGACGGCCGCGACCCCGTCATGGCGGCCGACGCGCAGGTTGTCGCGCTGGGCGACATCGTGGGTGAGCACCACCCGCGAGCCCGATCCGAGCCGGGACAGCACCGTGAGCAGGACGTTGCGTTCCAACGATTGGGCCTCGTCGACGATGACGAACGAGTCGTGCAACGAGCGGCCGCGGATGTGGGTCAGCGGCAGCACCTCGAGCATGCCTCGGGACTGCACCTCGTCGAGCACCGCCGGGCTGGCCAGGCCTTCGAGCGTGTCGAAGACGGCTTGCGCCCAGGGGCCCATCTTCTCGTTCTCGCTGCCCGGCAGATAACCGAGATCCTGGCCGCCGACGGCGTAGAGCGGACGGAAGACGACGACCTTCCGCTGGGTGCGTCGTTCCAGCACGGCCTCCAGGCCCGCGCACAACGCGAGCGCGGATTTTCCGGTACCGGCCTTCCCACCCAGGGAGACGATGCCGACGGACTCATCGAGCAACAGATCCAGAGCCACCCGCTGTTCGGCGGAGCGGCCGCGCAGCCCGAACACCTCGCGGTCGCCGCGGACCAACTGCACCCGCTTGTCGGCGTTCACCCGGCCGAGCGCATGGGATGAGCCGCCGAGGAGGCGAATGCCGGTGTGGCACGGCAGGTCCCGCGCCTCAGCCAGGTCGATCTCGCCGGTGGCGAAGAGCGTGTCCACATCGCCGGGCGCCACGTCGAGCTCGGTCATCCCGGTCCAACCGGAGGTGATGACGTCCTGGGCGTGGTACTCGTCGGCAGCCAACCCGACCGCGCCTGCCTTGACCCGCAGCGGAATGTCCTTGCTGACCAGGGTCACGCGCTTGCCCTCGGCGGCGAGGTTGGCCGCGCACGCGAGGATCCGGGCGTCGTTGGTGTCGGTGCGGAAACCGGCCGGAAGCACCGTGGGATCGGTGTGGTTGAGCTCGACGTGCAGCGTGCCGCCCTGCGTGCCCACGGGAATCGGCCGATCGAGCCGGCCGTGCTCGATCCGCAGGTCGTCGAAGAGACGCAGCGCCTGGCGGGCGAACCAACCCAACTCGTGGTGGTGGCGCTTGCCCTCGAGCTCGCTGATCACCACCAGCGGAACGATCACCTCGTGTTCAGCGAACCGAGTACACGCCCACGGATCGGAGAGCAGGACAGAGGTGTCAAGCACATACGTCCGGATGGGCGAGTGCGGATCGGTCACAGGCGCTCCCTCGGCTCGTGGCCATTTCGGAGCGGAAGGCTCACCGGCCATCGACTTCGACGCTACGCCGAGGCGACCTAGCGCCGCTGAGGCGCGCCGGAGTTTTCGCGTTACGCGGAAACGAACTTTTTGAGAACGCCGTCGCCGGCCACGCCCCACGCGGTGATGGCGTCCGCGACCACTTGGTCGGCAGCATCCTGATCGAAGATCCCGGCGTCGGCGACGGTGCGCAGCTTGGTGTCCCGGTACTCCAGGATGTCACCGCCGATGACGGGCAGCGCGATCGCGCGACGCGCGATGGCATTGATGGTCTGGTCGCGGTGATGCTCCAGGCAGTGCGCCACCAGCTTGTCGAAGAACCCCATGTGGCGCTCCTCGTCGCGGGCGATGCGCCCGACCAGCTTCTTGAGCACCGGCTCGTCGACCTTGGCCTCGAGGTTGCGCAGGAAGACCATGTGCGCACGCTCCCACAGGGCCATGAACACCAGCGTCTCGATCTGGGAGTAGTTCTGGGCCCGGTAACCGCGCATCACATGGTTGACGCGGACGTGCTCGTCGGCGTTCGGATCGATGTTGCGGGTGACCATCAGGTAGTCGCGGATGGCGATGGCGTGCAGGTTTTCCTCGGCGGTCCAGCGGCCCAGCCAGCGGCCCCATTTTTCCTCGAGGATGAAGTGCTCGACCAGCTCGCGGTGATAGCCGGCCAGGTTGTCCTTGGTGATCAGCAGGACCTCGAGCGGTTCGGTGACCTCCTTGGGCAGGGTGACCTGCGAGGGGTCCCAGTCCTCCCCGCCGAGGAACGCGAAGTCCCGGCCCTGGTCGAACGGGACGTAATCGTGGGCGTACCACTCGTCGGCATGTTCGAGGTAGACGGCCAAATTGTCGGCGACAACCGGCTCGAGCTCGAGGGTCAAGGCATTCGCGACAGGTTTCTGTGCCATGCGGTAACTGTAACCGACGTTAACGGGTGTCCGGAAATCGGCCCGCCCGGCGTTTCGCTCCCCGGCGTGTCCTGCAACGCCGCCGTCTTGGCCGCCGTCCTAGAGCGTCAGGCCGGGGTACAGCGGGTTGGCGTCGAGCAACTCGGCCGCGGCGGCGCGGGCCCAGTCCGACGTGGCGTCGACCAGCTTGTACTTGGCTTTCGACGTGCCTTCGGGCTGGGTGTTGGACAGCACCTCGACGACGAGTTCGGCCACCCGGTCGAATTCCGCCGGACCGAATCCCCTGGTGGTCAGCGCGGGAGTGCCGAACCTGATACCGCTGGTGTACCAGGCGCCGTTGGGGTCGGCCGGGATGGAGTTGCGGTTGGTGACGATCCCCGAATCCAGCAGCGCCGACTCGGCCTGCCGGCCTGTCAGGCCGAAGCTCTGCACGTCGAGCAGCACGAGGTGGTTGTCGGTGCCGCCGGTGACCAGGTTGGCGCCGCGGCGCATCAGCCCGTCGGCGAACGCCTGCGCGTTGTCGGCCACCCGCTGGGCGTAGGCCTGGAAGGAATGCTGGCGGGCCTCGGCGAAGGCGACGGCTTTGGCGGCCATCACGTGCGACATCGGGCCGCCGAGCACCATCGGGCAGCCCTTGTCGACGGCGTCGGAGTACTCCTTGGTGGCCAGCACCAAGCCGCCGCGCGGACCGCGCAGCGACTTGTGGGTGGTGCTGGTGACGACGTGGGCGTGCGGCACCGGATCCTCGTCGCCGGTGAACACCTTGCCGGCGACCAGACCGGCGAAGTGGGCCATGTCGACCATGAAGGTGGCACCGACCTCGTCGGCAATCTCCCGCATCTTGGCGAAGTTGACCCGGCGCGGGTAGGCCGAATAGCCGCCGACCAGGATCAGTGGCTTGAACTCGCGGACGGCGGCGGCCAGGGCGTCGTAGTCGAGCAGGCCGGTCTTCGGGTCGGTGCCGTAGCTGCGCTGCTGGAACATCTTGCCGGAGATGTTCGGCCGGAAGCCGTGGGTGAGGTGCCCGCCGGCGTCCAGCGACATGCCCATCAGTCGCTGACTGCCGAGCTTGGCCCGCAGCCGCTCCCACTCGGCATCGGAGAGGTCGTTGACGTTCTTGACGCCCACCTCACTGAGCGCCGGAGCCTCGACCCGGTTGGCCAGGATGGCCCAGAACGCCACCAGGTTCGCATCGATCCCCGAGTGCGGCTGGACGTAGGCGTAGGGGGCGCCGAACAGTTCGCGGGCATGCTCGGCGGCGATGGCCTCGACGTTGTCGACGTTCTGGCAGCCGGCGTAGAAGCGGTGCCCGACGGTGCCCTCGGCGTACTTGTCCGACAGCCAGGTGCCCATGGTCAGCAGAACGGCCGGGGAGGCGTAGTTCTCGCTGGCGATGAGTTTGAGCGAACCCCGCTGGTCGGCCAACTCCTGGCGGGTGGCCGCCGCGATGCGCGGCTCCACGGACTCGATGACCTTCAACGCCGCTCGGTACGCCTCGGAGGCTTCAGCGGCTACCTGGGAGGCGGCCGGGGAAGCGCTCGGTGCCTGCGGAGCGGACAAAGTGGCGTCGGTCGTCATGGACCAAAGAGTAGTCGCCGGGCGCACACGCTCTCAATTGAGAGAAGCAGCTGAGAATTCCTGATAAAAACAGCTGAGAATTTCAGGTAGCCCACGAGGTTGGGGGTAGGACGATGCGGGACAACTTCGCTCGGTTAGGCGTCGCGACGGTGTTCGTCGGCCTGACCATCGCCGGTCAGCAGTGCGGCGTGGCCTACGCCGACGACGGCGTCGATGTGGCCCACGCCGACGCCGTCGTCGGCGTCAACGCACCATCGGTCGCCGCCGCGGACTCCGGGCCGGCCCGATCTTCTGCCGGACCGGCGCGGCAAGCCCGGGTCGCACGGCCGGCGTCCGCCTCGGGTGATCCGTCGTCGGCTGACGTGCCGTCGAGGCCGGCCCGCGGTGGCCGCTCCGACACTGGTCCCAGGGCAGCATCCGCGGTGGCAGCAGACCGGAGTCGTCCGAAATCCGCTGCGACGGCAATCGCGACGAAACCGGCGGTCCTCGATGCGCCCCCGGTGGTGAAAACCGTTGCCGCAGAGCCTCAGCAGACACCCCCACCCGTGACACCG
>CAIOYU010000363.1 GCA_903862565.1 uncultured Actinomycetes bacterium
CCGCGCGGCGTGCCCCAGATCGAGGTCATCTTCGACATCGACGCCAACGGCATCGTGCACGTCACGGCCAAGGACAAGGGCACCGGCAAGGAGAACACGATCAAGATCCAGGAAGGCTCCGGCCTGTCCAAGGATGAGATCGACCGGATGATCAAGGACGCCGAGGCGCACGCCGACGAGGACCGCAAGCGCCGCGAAGAGGCCGACGTCCGCAACCAGGCCGAGTCGCTGGTCTACCAGACGGAGAAGTTCGTCAAGGATCAGCGTGAGGCCGAGGGGGGCTCGAAGGTTCCCGAGGGCACGCTGACCAAGGTCGACGCCGCCATCTCGGAGGCCAAGACGGCGCTCGCCGGTTCCGACATCGGAGCCATCAAGTCCGCGATGGAGAAGCTGGGCACCGAGTCTCAGGCTCTGGGCCAGGCCATCTATGAAGCGGCGCAGGCCGAGCAGGCCGCCGGTGGCGGTGCTGCCCCGGGCGGGTCGTCAGCTGCCGACGACGTCGTCGACGCCGAAGTTGTCGAGGACGATCAGGAGAACCGGTGAGCGACAACCTCGATGAACCGGTGACGGTGACCGACAAGCGTCGCGTCGACCCGCAGACCGGTGAGGTTCGCCCCGGCGGGCATGAGCGAAGCGACTCGGGAAGTGGAAGCGCCTCCGGCCCGGCCCCCAGTGGGCCGGGTCGGGAGGCCGCCTCGGCCGACACCGAGAAGGTCGCCGAGCTCACCGCGGATCTGCAGCGCGTTCAGGCCGACTTCGCCAACTACCGCAAGCGGTCGCTGCGCGACCAGGACATGGCCGGCGAGCGGGCCAAGGCCACCGTGGTCAGCCAGTTGTTGCCCGTGCTCGACGACCTCGAACGTGCGCGCAGTCACGGCGACCTGGAATCGGGGCCGATGAAGTCGGTGGCCGACAAACTGGTCGGCGTGCTG
Source organism: uncultured Actinomycetes bacterium (assembly GCA_903862565.1). Lineage (GTDB taxonomy): Bacteria > Actinomycetota > Actinomycetes > Mycobacteriales > Mycobacteriaceae > Mycobacterium. Next base: position 933 of record CAIOYU010000363.1, read on the forward strand.
GGCGGGCTGGGCCTCGTCGCCTTCGGTACCGAAGGTGAGGAGTTCGACCCGTCGATGCACGAGGCCGTGCAGCACGAGGGTGACGGCTCCAACCCGGTGCTGGGCACCGTGATGCGCCAGGGCTACAAGTTCGGCGACTTCGTGCTGCGGCCCGCCATGGTGGGCGTGGTCGATGCCGTCGAGGGATCCGAGTCGGCCGAAGAAGTGGTCGGGTCGGACGCGCAGCCCGCAGAATCAGATCAGTGAACGGTGAGGAGGTGACGCGGCATGGTTCAACGTGAATGGGTTGAGAAGGATTTCTACAAGGTGCTCGGCGTCTCCTCAGACGCCAGCGACGACGAGATCCGCCGGGTCGCCAAGAAGCTGCTGGCCGAAAACCACCCCGACCGCAATCCGAACAACCCGGCAGCCGAGGACCGATACAAGGAAGTCGGCGAAGCCCGGGATGTGCTGACCGACAAGGCCAAACGCGCCGAGTACGACGAGACCCGCCGGATGTTCGCCGGTGGCGGTTTCGGCCGTCGCTTCGGTGGCGGCGGTGGCGGCGGCGGTGGTGGTTTCACCGGTGACGGCGGCAGCGGCGGGTTCAATCTCAACGACCTGTTCGGCCAGGCCGGCCAGGACGGCGGGGCCAACATCGGCGACCTGTTCGGCGGCCTGTTCGGCCGCGGCGGCGCCCAACCGCGCCCCACCCGTCCCCGCCGGGGCAAGGACCTCGAGACCGAGACCGAACTGGACTTCCTCGAGGCCACCAAGGGCGTGGCCATGCCGCTTCGGCTGACCAGTCCGGCGCCGTGCACCAATTGCCATGGCAGCGGCGCCCGGCCGGGCACCAGCCCGAAGGTGTGCGCCAACTGCAACGGGTCCGGGGTGATCAACCGCAACCAGGGCGCGTTCGGTTTCTCCGAGCCGTGCGCGGACTGCCGGGGCAGCGGGTCGATCATCGAAAGCCCCTGCGACGAGTGCCGCGGCACCGGGGTGACCACCCGCACCCGCACCATCAATGTGCGAATTCCCCCCGGGGTCGAGGACGGCCAGCGCATCCGGCTGGCCGGCCAGGGCGAAGCCGGTTTGCGCGGTGCGCCCTCGGGCGACCTGTACGTGACCGTCCATGTGCGCGCGGACAAGGTGTTCGGCCGCGACGGTGACGACCTGACCGTCACGGTTCCCGTCAGCTTCTCCGAATTGGCTTTGGGAACAACGCTTTCCGTGCCGACGCTGGACGGCAAGGTCGGGGTGAAGGTGCCCAAGGGCACTTCCGACGGGCGAATCCTGCGGGTTCGCGGACGCGGTGTTCCCAAGCGCCCTAGCGGAGCAGGCGATCTGCTCGTCACCGTCAAGGTCGCCGTGCCACCCTCGCTGGAGGGGCCGGCGCTGGAGGCGCTGGAGACCTATGCCGCTGCCGAGAAGGCCAGCGGCTTCGATCCGCGGGCCGGCTGGGCGGGCAATAGGCCATGAGCGCCGCCGAGGAATCACGCGAGGCCAGGGAAGCCCGGACGTTCCTCATCTCGGTGGCCGCTGAGTTGGCCGGCATGCACGCGCAGACGCTGCGCACCTACGACCGGCTCGGACTGGTCAGTCCGGTGCGCAGCGCCGGCGGCGGGCGGCGGTACTCCGAGCGCGACGTCGAATTGCTGCGCGAGATCCAGCGTCTCTCTCAGGACGAGGGAGTCAACCTGGCCGGTATCAAGCGCATCATCGACCTGACCAACCAGGTCGAGGCTCTGCAGTCGCGGGTCGCCGAGATTTCCGACGAACTGTCGCGGGCGCGGCCCCGCCGTGATCTGGCCGTCGTGCCGAAGAGCACGGCTGTGGTGGTCTGGAAGCCGCGGCGCTGAACTCGGTTCCACGCCGACGAAGGGGGCGACCAGCCGTCGAGCATGACCATGCGGTCCTCGTGGAGGCGAATGTCTGGGTCCGGCACGTGGTCCCGGGGCCCGACGAAGAATCTGCGGGACTCCGGGCTACTTGACCTTGATCGTGAACGTCGCGGTGGCCGGACGTCCCGGCACCGCCACGTTGTAGCCGCCCTTGCGCAGGGCGTTGGTCGGGGCGGCCATCGGCTCGATGCACACCACGTCGTCATTGATGGGGGCGAAGATCTGCACGGCCGGATAGCCATTGTCGAGGACGACCTCAATGCGACGGTCCCCGCCGGACAGCGCGAACGTCGCACCCTGCGGAACGTTGTCGAAGCCGTCGTCGAACATCTTGCTACCCAAGACCACTGACTGCTTGTCGCGGTCTTCGGCACCGCCGCTCGGGATGCCCCAGTGATCCACCGGCAGGTGGCGCAGCGGAGGTGTCTCCAGCGTCCACTCCGACCGCGGCACCTCGGGGATCCGCAGGTACGGGTGGAAGCCGAAGCACAGCGGAACCGAAGCCGAGGTGGTCGGGGTGACGGTGGTCTCGATGGACAGCGCCCGGTTCTCCAGCTTGATGTCGAGGGTGACGACGTGCGGGAACGGGAAGCTGCACAGCAGCCGGGGCTGGCCGCCGAAGTCGAGATCGGCGATCATCCGGTGGCCCTCCTGCTCGGTGACCAGCCAGCCGGGGTATGCCGCCAGAATGCCGTGAATCACCAGCCCGTGCTCATCGGAGCGAACTCCGCCCACACCCGGCGTCAGGATCACCGACCCGCCGTCGACGCCGTAGCTGTTGGCGCTCAGCCGGTTTGCCCACGGGTACAGGATCGGGATGCCCATGGTTTTGCCGGTGTTCAGATAGGCCTGAAGACCCTTCCGCTGCCCGAGCAGCTCGACACCGCCGTCGGACAGCGATGTGCACACCATGCCGGCGGACGGGACGAAGGTCGCCGACAGGTCGGAAGACGGGTCTTTGAGGACGATCGAGGGCAGCATGGCCATCAGCGGATTGTGCCACGGATCATCGGCTGTTGACCAAGCTACTGGTGGCTGGCGATGTAGTCGGTCAGGTCGTTGATGGTGCGCAACGACGCATACTGCGATTCCGGGATATCGACCTCGAACCGCTTGTGCAGCCGGACCAGAAAGTTCAGCCAGTCCATCGAGTCCAGGTCGACCTGGTCGCGCAGCAGTTCGGTGTCGGACAACTCGCCCTCTTCGATCTCCGGCGCGATGCCGAGCAATTCGGCCACCACGCCGCCACGGATGTCGTCTGAATTCACGTGCGTCTCCTAAAGCTCTTGGGGTTGCTGTAGCAACCGGTTGATCTCGGCGAGGAACAACGCTCCCCGGTGCCCGTCGCTGGCCCGGTGGTCGGCGGCCAGGCTGGCCTGCACCGTCGTCGCCACGCGGATACCGCCGTCGACCACGACCACCCGCTGGGCCGGTCTGCCGAAACCCACGATGGCGACCTGCGGCGGATAGATGACCCCGAAGACGGAGTCGACGCCCTTGTCGCCCAGGTTGGTGACGGTGATCGTCGGGTCGGACATCTCCGAACTGCGCAGCGACCCGGCCCGGGCGCGCGCCACCAGGTCGGTCAGATCCTCCATCAGTTCGGCCAGCGGCTTCTCGGCGACGTCGTGGATGGCCGGCGCCACGAGACCGCCGCCCCGCAGGGAGATGGCGACACCGACGTGCACGGCCGGTGCGGGCTGGTAGCCCGCCGCATCGCCGGACTCCTTCCAGAAACCGCTGAACTCGCCGAACCGCTGCGCCGCCAGGGCGACTGCCTTGAGTTGCAGCACGGCCGGCAGGATCCGCTCGGTGATGGAGCGGCCGGCATTCTGCTCGGTCAGCCACGCCAGCGCGGTGTCGAGGATGACCTCGTCTGCCAGGTAGTAGTGCGGGATCTCCCGTTTGGATCGGCTCATCGCCGCGGCGATCGAGGCACGCATGGCGGCACCGCGTTCGGCGGCCTTCTGCGCGGCCGACTTCGGTTCCGCGGAAGCGGGTCTCGGCGGGGGAGCGGGTTTCTCGTGGTGTGCTTCCGCCGACTTCACGGCGGCCGCGTGCTCGACGTCGTGCAGGGTTATCGCGCCCTGTGGTCCGGTACCGGCGACGGTCTTGAGGTCGACCCCGAGTGCCGACGCGGTGCGCCGGGCCAGCGGGGAGACCCACAGCCGGTGGCCGACAGCCTCGGGGGCGGCGACAGGCGCCTCGGGGGCGACGGTTTGCACCGCAACCGGTTTGGTCTCACCGGGGGATTCACCGGGCTCCAGCAGGGTCGCCAGCGGGGTCCCGACGGCAACGGTCTGCCCGACCGGGACCAGCAGTTCGTCGACCACGCCGTCGTGCCAGCATTCGATTTCCACTGCGGCCTTGGTGGTTTCGACGACGGCCACGATCTGACCACGGGTCACGGTGTCACCCGGCTTGATCCGCCACTCGTCGAGCGTGCCCTCGTCCATGTCGGCGCCCAGGGCGGGCATGGAAAAATTGATCACGTCGACTCGATCCGCGGGTTGTCTCCGAACAGCGCCCGTACCGCTGCGACGATCTTCTCCGGCTGCGGAAGTGCAGCCTCCTCAAGATGCTTGGCGTAGGGGATGGGAACCTCGACGGTGCACACGCGGGCGATCGGCGCGTCGAGCTCGTAGAAGGCCTGCTCGACGATCCGGGCACTGATCTCCCCGGCCAGGCTGCCGGTGTGCCACGCCTCGTCGACCACCACCACCCGGTGGGTCTTACGCACCGAGGCCATGATGGTGGCGTCGTCCAAGGGGCGCAGCACCCGCAGGTCGAGCACCTCACAGTCGACACCGGCCCGGGCCAGCTGCTCGGCGGCGTCCAGGGCCTTGGGCACGCAGCCGCCGTAGGCGATGATGGTGGCGTCGGTTCCGTTGCGCCGCAACGCCGCCCGGCGGATATCGGTGGGTTCCAGCTTCTCGACGTCGGCCGAGGCGTTGTACAGGCCGACGTGTTCGAAGATGATCACCGGGTCGGGGTCGGCCAGGGCGGTGCGAAGCATCCCGTAGGCGTCGGCCACCGTCGCCGGCGCCAGCACGGTGATGCCCGGGATGTGGGCGTACCAGTTCTCCAGGCTGTGCGAGTGCTGGGCGGCCAGTTGGCGTCCGGCGCCGGTGGCCATCCGCACCACCAGTGGCACCGAGAACTGCCCGTCGGACATGTGCCGGAGCGGTGAGGCGGTGTTCACGATCTGGTCCAGGGCCAGCAGGCTGAAATTGACCGTCATCACCTCGACGATGGGCCGCAGGCCGCCCAGTGCGGCGCCGATCCCGATGCCGACGAAACCGAGTTCGGAGATAGGGGTGTCGCGGATGCGCTCCGGGCCGAACTCCTCCAGCAGTCCCTTCGAGACCGCGTAGGTTCCGCCGTAGCGGCCCACGTCCTCGCCGAGCAGCACTACGCGTTCGTCGTCGCGCATCGCCTCGGCGATGGCGTCATGGACGGCACCGCGGTAGGTGGTCTTCACGAAACCGCCTCCGGCGTCATCACGTTGGCCGTGAGGGTGTCGACACTCTCCAGGGTTCCGGCTTCGGCGTAGGCGACCGCCTCGGCCACCTCGGCGGCCGCCGCCGCCTCGATGGCGGCGACGTCCTCGGCGGTCAGCAGGGTCTCGTCGAGACAGCGTTGGGTGAACGTCGCGATGGGGTCGTGTTCGCGCCACTTCGCCACCTCGGCCTTGTCCCGGTACAACTCCGGGTCGAACATCGAGTGCGGGCGGAACCGGTAGGTGCGGAACTCCAGGAAGAAGGGACCTCCCTGGGTTCGGATGTGGTCGACGGCCTGCTGCATGGCGGCGTGACAGGCGAGCACATCCATCCCGTCGGCAGTGGCGGCGGGCACGCGATAGGACTCGGCCAGGGTCAGCAGGTCGACGTCGGAGAGCTCCCGGTCGATCGCGGTGCCCATCGCGTAGCCGTTGTTCTCACAGCAGAACAACACCGGCAGCTTCCACAGCTGGGCCATGTTCATGGTCTCGTGGAAGGCGCCCTCGGCCATGGCGCCCTCGCCGAAATAACACGCGGACAACCTGTTTCGCTTCAGGTATGCGTCGGCGAAGGCCAGGCCCGCGGCGGTGGGCAGTCCGCCGGCCACGATCGCGTTGCCGCCGTAGAAGCGCCGGCCCACGTCGAACAGGTGCATCGACCCGCCGCGGCCGCCGGAGCAGCCCTCCTGCCTGCCGAACATCTCGGCCATGATCTTGGTCATCGGGATGCCGCGCAGCAGGGCGTGGGCGTGCTCGCGGTAGGTGGCGGTCACGGCGTCGTCGGCCCCGAGCACCCTCAGCGAGCCTGCGGCCACCGCTTCCTCACCGACGTAGAGATGCAGGAAGCCGCGGATCTTGCCGGCGCTGTACATCTCGGCGCACTTCTCCTCCATGCGCCGGACCCGGATCATGTCGGTCAGCAGTGCACGCGCGAGTACCGGATCGGTCACTGCGGGGCTCCTGCCGGTGTCTCCACGGTCGAGGTGTCCCCCTCGGGCAGGCCGAGTTCGCGGGCCTTGAGTAACCGGCGCATGATCTTGCCGCTACGGGTGTGCGGCAGCGAGTCGACGAAGTCGATCTCCTTGGGTGCCACCGCCGCACCCAGACGTTTACGGGCCTGCCCCATCAGTTCGCGGCGCAGGTCCTCGTCTCCGGTGTAGCCGGTCTTGAGCGTGACGAAGGCCTTCACGATCGCCCCGTAGGTCGGGTCCGGCTTGCCGATCACGGCGGCCTCGGCGACGGCCGGATGATCGGTCAGCACGTTCTCCACCTCGAACGGCCCGATCAGGTGCCCGGAGGCCTTGATGACGTCGTCCGCGCGGCCGACGAACCACAGGTAGCCGTCGGCGTCGCGCTTGACCAGATCCCCGGACAGGTACAGGTCGCCGGAAAAGCACTTGCGGTAACGCTCGTCCTGGTTGAGATACCCGCGGAACATCGACGGCCAGCCCACCTTCAGAGCCAGTTCACCCTCGACGCCGGGTTCGTCGATGATTCTGACCGCGCCGGTGGCCCCTTCCGTATCGTCGTGGTCGACGACGGCAACCTCGACGCCGGGCAGTGGCCGGCCCATCGAGCCCGGTTTGATGTCGAACGCCGGGGTGTTGGCGACCATGATGCCGCCGGTCTCGGTCTGCCACCAGTTGTCGTGAATCGGCAAGCCCAGCACCCGCTTTCCCCACCACACGGCTTCGGCGTTGAGCGGTTCGCCGACGCTGGCGATGAAACGAAGATGCGGGAAGCGGTATTTGGCGGCGATCTCCGGGCCTGCCTTGATCAGCATGCGGATCGCGGTCGGCGCGGTGTACCAGACCGTGACGTCTTCGTCCTGCAGGATTCGATACCAGTGCTCGGCATCGAACTCGGCCTCGTCGATGATCGAGGTGACGCCGTGCAGCAGTGGGGCGATGATGCCGTACGCCGTTCCGGTCACCCAGCCCGGATCGGCTGTGCACCAATAGATGTCGTCGGGGTGCAGGTCCAGCGCGTAGAGGCCGGTGATGTAGTGCATGGCCACCGCGCCGTGGACGTGCTGGGCGCCCTTGGGGGTTCCGGTGGTGCCGGAGGTGAAGTGCAGCAGCGACGGGTCGTCGGCGGTGGTGGGTTCGATCGGGGCATCCTCGGACGCGGCGTCCATCAGGGAGTGGAAGTTCAGCGTCCCAGGGATGTCGTCGACCCCGCCGACCAACAGGACGTGCTTGACCGAGGGGAGTTGGTCGCGGATCTTGGCGATCTTGCGTTTGTAGATCGCCGGGGTGGTCACCAGCACGTCGGCACCGCCGATGTTTACCCGGGTGGCGATCGGTTCCGGGCCGAACGCGGAGAACAACGGGGAGACGACGCTGCCGTTGCGCAGAGCCCCGAGCATGCTCACGTACAGCTCCGGAACCCGGCCCATGATGACGAAGACCTTGTCGCCCTTGCCGATTCCCAAGGCCCGCAGCACGTTGGTGAAGCGCCGGGTCAGTCGGCCCAACTCGGCGTAGCTGACGTCGTGGGTCTCCAAGGTCTCCGAACCGGGATCATCGGCGACGAAACGCAGCGCCGTTCGGGAGGCCAGGGGGCCGGAGGCGTGCCGGTCGACTGCGGCGTAGGCGATGTTGCACAGGCCGGCGCCCATACCGGCGCAGGGGTCAGGTACCGCCGACCAGTCGAACGATGCCCGGGTGCCCTCGTACTGGCTGAGATTGGGCGAGACTTTCAGGTCGGCTGGTCCCTTGTGGATGACGGTGTCGTCGGCCATGGGTCTCGGGGACTCCTCAGGTGGGATCGAATCTGCCGTCGCTGCGGGCGCGGGGGAAGTTGGCCATGACCCGGTCGATCAGCGAACTGTAGGCCGCACCGTCCTTGATGACGTCGGTGCGTTCCTCATGTCGCAGGTAGGCGTCGACTCGTCGCTCCAACGGCCAGTCCCAGTACTGCCGCCCGGTGTAGGGCGAACACAGGAACTGCCACGCCAGCGAATCGATCTCCCCTGCCGTCCCGGCTTTGGTCACGACGATTCCTCACTCCCTCCCCTGTGATGTTCGTCGCATCCAGTGTGCCTGGGTAGGGACGAAAGTCCCTGAATCGGTGACAGCCCTTCACGTCACCAGTGGGTCGTGCTGAATGCTCCCGGGTCTGGCACCGGCGGCGATCAGCGCCGTCTTCGTCGCACGCACCATCTCGGGCCGTCCGCAGATCAGGATCTGCCGATCGCTCCAGCCGCCGTAACCGGTCACGACCTCGGGCAGGCGGCCCGTCTGGCGCACGTGCAGTCCCCGCGGCGGTCGCACGTCGGGGTAGTCGGCGGCCCATGGGGGGTCGGCCGGGAACTCCGAGACCGGCGTCACCGACAGCCATGGGTTGCAGCTGGTGAGGTCCCACAGTGTGCGGAGGTCATACAGTTCGCAGGGGAAGCGCCCGCCGAAGAACAGGTGGACTCTGGGGTTCTCGCCGAACCGGGTGAGGTCCATGATCAGAGCGCGCAGGGGAGCCAGGCCGGTGCTGCCGGCGACCATCAGCACGTCGCCGCCGTCGCGATCGACCTGCAGGCTGCCGTGTGGGCTGGACATCCGCCACAGGTCACCGGCCCGGGTCTCTCCGACGATGGCGGGGCTGACGAGGCCGCCCGGGACCGCGCGCACGTGAAACTCGATGAATCCCTGGGTATCTGACGGCATGGCAGGGGACAGGTAGCGCCACCGCCGCGGACACCGGGGGACGTCGACGCTGACGTACTGGCCGGGGTGATAGGGCAGCGGCTGATCCAGTTGCAGTCGCACGATCGCCAGATCGCGCGAAACCCGTTGGTGCTCAAGGACGGTGCCCTGCCACCAGGCGGGCGCCTTGTCGGCGGCAGCGGCACTCGACATCACCCCGGCCATCAGTGTGATCGCGTCGACGGCGGCGTCGTCGACCGCGTCGCTCCAGTGGTCGGGCAACTCCGTGCGCAGTGCGGTGTACAGGGCCCTGCGCAGGGTGGCGTACTGCTGGGGAGAGACGTCGTACTTGCGGTGGTCGCGGCCGAGTTGGGCGAGGAAGGCCACCGGTTCCTCCGAGCGCCTGGCGGCGAATTCGCCGAGCACCCAGCGCAGGGCCTGAGCGAACGCCGCGCGCTGGTGGGTCAGATCGGCCGCGAACTTCTCGCGGACGGTGTCATCGATGGTGAACCAGGTGGCGTAGAACGTCCGCATGATCGCCTCGGAACGGGCCGGGCTCTCCAGGGCGAACTGCAACGCCCTCAGCGCATCCCGGTTTTCCAGCCCCACGGTGCTCGATTATGCCGCGTGAATTCCCTTGTACAGCAGCGCCAGACCGATGAGGACGAGGATCACCCCGATCAGGGCGCCGTGGTTGTCCTCCATCCAGGTCTTGAGCCGGTTGAGCGGTCCGTCCAGGCGCTCGCCGACGATGACATAGCCCAGCACCGGAATGGCGACCGATGACGCGGCCAGCGCGGTGAAGACGGCCACCTCCAGCCAGGACAGCGTGGTGCCCAGTGCGGCGGTGGCGATGGCCACACCCGCTGCTGCACACATGAGGAAGACCTTTATGTTGGCCACGTTCAGCACGATCGCGGTGAGGAAGGCACGCCGCGGCCCGGCGGAGGTCATCGACGTCATCCACTTCGGGGCGTGCTGGGTGCGGTGCCTGGTCAGCCAGCGGTACAGGCCGAGGCCGATCAGGGCGACACCGATGGCGATGCGGACGTACGGCGCCCACCCGGGTTGCTTGTCCAGGTCTCCGATGAGATCGGAACCGCCGACGAAAGCGGCCGTCACCACCGCGATGCTGAGCACCCAGCCGGCCAGGAACGCCAGGCCGGTGGCACGTGGGCGGGGGGTGTGCAGCATCAGGATGCCGGGAATGATCGTCAGCGGCGACAGGGCGATGACCAGCGCCAGCGGGATCAACTCAACCAGTTCGGAGGCCAGCGTGGTGGCCGGATTAGTCACGACGAAAACCTACGTCAACCCACCGGTCGTAGGCGAGTGTGCCTTCGCCGGGGTGCGATCACCCCGACGGGCCGCCGGGAACTGGTGCCGGAAGGCTCTACCCTCGACCCGGGATAATTCGGTAAGACTTGAGCGGAACAGACTCAACGTCGTCGGTGTTGTACACCTCGACAAGCTTTTACCAGGAGAAACGGAGGACGTCGGAGAGTGGACTCTTTCAATCCGACCACCAAGACCCAGGCGGCGCTGACCGCCGCGTTGCAGGCCGCCAGTGCCGCCGGCAACCCGGAGATCCGGCCCGCTCACCTGCTGTTGGCGCTGCTCCAGCAGACCGACGGCATCGCCGGACCGCTGCTTGAGGCGGTCGGCGTACAACCGGCGACGATTCGCGCCGAGGCGCAGAAACTCGTCGACCGACTTCCGTCGTCCAGTGGGGCGACCTCGCAGCCCCAGCTGTCCCGGGAGTCGCTGGCGGCGATCAACACCGCCCAGCAATTGGCCACCGAGATGGGCGACGAGTTCGTCTCCACCGAACACCTGATGGTCGGGCTGGCCACCGGCGACTCCGACGTCGCCAAGCTGCTCACCGGCGCCGGTGCCTCCCCGCAGGCGTTGCGCGACGCTTTCGTCAAGGTGCGCGGCAGCGCCCGGGTGACCAGTGCCGACCCGGAGGCCAAGTACCAGGCGCTGGAGAAGTACTCCACCGACCTGACCGCCCGTGCCAGGGAGGGCAAGCTCGACCCGGTTGTGGGACGCGACAACGAGATTCGGCGCGTCATCCAGGTGCTGAGCCGTCGCACCAAGAACAACCCGGTGCTCATCGGTGAGCCCGGCGTCGGCAAGACCGCGATCGTCGAGGGCCTGGCCCAGCGCATCATCGATGGCGACGTGCCCGAAAGCCTGCGCGACAAGACCGTCGTCTCCCTCGACCTCGGGTCCATGGTGGCCGGCGCGAAGTACCGCGGCGAGTTCGAGGAACGGCTCAAGGCCGTGCTCGACGAGATCAAGGAATCCGCCGGGCAGATCATCACGTTCATCGACGAGCTGCACACCATCGTCGGCGCCGGTGCCACCGGCGAGGGCGCGATGGACGCCGGCAACATGATCAAGCCCATGCTGGCCCGCGGCGAACTGCGACTGGTCGGCGCCACCACCCTCGACGAGTACCGCAAGTACATCGAGAAGGATGCAGCCCTCGAACGCCGATTCCAGCAGGTGTTCGTCGGCGAACCGTCGGTCGAGGACACCGTCGGCATCCTGCGTGGCCTCAAGGACCGCTACGAGGTGCACCACGGCGTGCGGATCACCGACTCCGCGCTGGTGGCTGCGGCCACCCTGTCCGACCGCTACATCACCAGCCGGTTCCTGCCGGACAAGGCCATCGACCTGGTCGACGAGGCCGCCTCCCGGCTGCGTATGGAGATCGACTCCCGGCCCGTCGAGGTCGACGAGGTCGAACGTCTGGTCCGTCGTCTCGAGATCGAGGAGATGGCGCTGGAGAAGGAAGAGGACGCCGCCTCCAAGGACCGGCTGGAGAAGCTGCGCGCGGAACTGGCCGACCAGAAGGAGAAACTGGCGGAGCTGACGACCCGGTGGCAGAACGAGAAGAACGCCATCGACATCGTCCGCGAGTTCAAGGAGCAGCTCGACACGCTGCGCGGTGAGGCCGATCGGGCCGAGCGCGACGGCGACCTGGCCAAGGCCGCCGAATTGCGCTACGGCCGCATCCCGGAGGTCGAGAAGAAGCTCGACGCCGCGCTGCCGGTGGCCGAGGCCCGCGAGTCCGTCATGCTCAAGGAACAGGTCGGTCCCGACGACATCGCCGACGTGGTGTCGGCCTGGACGGGCATCCCGGCCGGCCGACTGCTGGAGGGCGAGACCGCCAAGCTGCTGCGCATGGAGGACGAACTCGGCAGGCGCGTCATCGGCCAGAAGAAGGCCGTCGCTGCGGTTTCTGATGCGGTCCGGCGTACCCGGGCCGGGGTCGCCGACCCCAACCGGCCCACCGGCTCGTTCCTGTTCCTGGGCCCCACCGGCGTCGGCAAGACCGAGTTGGCCAAGGCACTGGCCGACTTCCTGTTCGACGACGAGCGGGCCATGGTCCGCATCGACATGAGCGAGTACGGCGAGAAGCATTCCGTCGCGCGACTGGTCGGTGCGCCTCCGGGCTACATCGGCTACGACCAGGGCGGCCAGTTGACCGAGGCGGTGCGCCGGCGTCCGTACACGGTGGTGCTGTTCGATGAGGTCGAGAAGGCCCACCCGGACGTGTTCGACGTGCTGCTGCAGGTGCTCGACGAGGGACGGCTGACCGACGGCCAGGGCCGCACGGTGGACTTCCGCAACACCATCCTCATCCTGACCTCCAACCTGGGGTCCGGTGGCGACGAGGAGCAGGTGATGGCGGCGGTGCGGGCCAAGTTCAAGCCGGAGTTCATCAACCGTCTCGACGACGTGCTGATCTTCGATGCGCTCTCGCCCGATGAACTCGTCAAGATTGTCGATATCCAGTTGTCCCAGCTGCAGAAGCGACTGGCTCAGCGGCGACTGGACCTTCAGGTGTCGCTGGCGGCCAAGGAATGGCTGGCCGACCGCGGTTTCGACCCGGTCTACGGCGCGCGGCCGCTGCGGCGGCTGGTCCAGCAGGCCATCGGCGACCAGCTTGCCAAGCTGCTGCTGGCCGGCGAGGTCCACGACGGGGACGTCGTCCCGGTCAACGTCTCGGCCGACGGCGAAGGCCTGGTACTGGGCTGACCCAGCACCTCGAGTAGGCGGAAACGTCCCCGCGCGCCTGGCGTGCCGGGGACGTTTCCGTCTGCTCGGCCGGGATGGTGAGCGCAACGGTGACCCGGTTGTGACCTGCTCGGAATCCCGGTGGACGGCCGATTGCGGTTACGCTGATAGCGATGGTTCCGTTCTGGTTCACCTTGTCCGCGCTGTGCTTCGTCGGCGCGGCGGTCCTGCTCTACGTCGACATCGGTCGACGTAGGGGCCTGGGTCGCCGCCGCAAGTCGTGGGCGCGTGCGCACGGCTTCGACTTCGAAGCGGAGTCGACCGACATCGTCGACCGCTGGAAGCGCGGCGTGATGTCCACAGTCGGTGACGTCACCGCCCGCAACGTGGTGCTCGGCCAGGTCCGCGGCGAGGCCGTCTACGTCTTCGACCTGGAGGACGTCGCGACGGTCGTGGCCCTGCACCGCAAGGTCGGCACCGACATCGTCATGGACCTGCGCCTCAAGGGCGTCAAGGAACCCCGCGAGAACGACGTCTGGCTGCTCGGTGCGATCGGGCCGCGGATGGTGTACTCCAACAATCTCGACGCCGCCCGCCGTGCCTGCGACCGCCGGATGGTGACGTTCGCCCACACCGCGCCGGAGTGCGCCGAAATCATGTGGAACGAACAGAACTGGACGCTGGTCGCCATGCCGATCGCCTCCACGCGCGCCCAATGGGACGAGGGTCTGCGCGCCGTGCGGCAGTTCAACGACCTGCTTCGGGTGCTGCCGCCCATTCCGGCGCAGGCCGCGCAATCCGGCGCCCGCCGCTTCGCCGAGCCAGGTCGTCCGCAACCTGCCGCACCCCGCGAACTGCCGCAGGGCTTCAGCGACGCTCCGCCGCTGATCCGCCCGCAGCAGCCGCGGACCCAGGCGCCCAACTACCAGGGCTGAGCCCCGATAGGGTGACGGGGTGTCTGGTCCCGTCGCACTGATCACCGGTCCCACCTCCGGCCTCGGAGCCGGCTATGCCCGCCGCTTCGCGCGCGACGGCTATGACGTCGTCCTGGTGGCCCGGGACGTCGACCGATTGGTGGCGCTGGCCGCAGAACTGCGCGCCGCGCACAGCGTTGACGTCGAGGTGCTGGCCGCCGACCTGGCCGAGACCGCCGGCCGTGACGCGGTCTGCGAACGACTCGCGCGCGGTGTGCAGGTGCTGATCAACAACGCCGGGTTCGGCATGACCGGCGAATTCTGGGAGACCGACCCCGCCGCGCTGCAGCGCCAACTCGACGTCAACGTCGCCGCCGTGATGCACCTGACCCGCGCCGCGCTGCCGCCCATGATGGCGGCGGGCAAGGGCACGGTGATCAACATCGCCAGTGCGGCCGGTCTGCTCCCGGGTCGCGGGTCCACCTACTCGGCGTCCAAGGCCTGGGTGGTGTTCTTCTCCGAGGGCCTGGCCAACGGCCTGGCCGGCACCGGGGTCGGCATGCACGCGGTGTGCCCCGGTTTCGTCCATACCGAGTTCCACGAGCGTGCC
>CAIOYU010000364.1 GCA_903862565.1 uncultured Actinomycetes bacterium
ACCTCGACGGCATCCCCGAACCGGTGATCGACCTGGCCATGCAGATCAAGGACCTGCCGCGACACATGGGCATCCACTCCGGGGGCATGGTGATCTGCGACCGTCCGATCGCCGAGGTGTGCCCGGTGGAGTGGGCCCGGATGCCGGGCCGCAGTGTGCTGCAGTGGGACAAAGACGATTGTGCGGCAATCGGTTTGGTGAAGTTCGACCTTCTGGGACTGGGCATGCTGTCCGCGCTGCACTACGCCATCGATCTGGTGGCCGAGCACAAGGGCATCGAGGTCGATCTGGCATATCTGGACCTGTCCGAACCGGCGGTCTACGAGATGTTGCAGCGCGCCGACTCGGTGGGGGTGTTCCAGGTGGAGTCCCGGGCCCAGATGGCCACCCTGCCCCGGCTGAAGCCCCGGACGTTCTACGACCTGGTGGTGGAGGTGGCACTGATCCGCCCGGGGCCCATCCAGGGTGGATCGGTGCATCCGTACATCAAGCGGCGCAACGGCCTGGAGCCGGTGATCTACGACCACCCGTCGATGGAGCCGGCGCTACGGAAGACGTTGGGGGTTCCGCTGTTTCAGGAACAGTTGATGCAACTGGCGGTCGACTGCGCCGGGTTCTCCCCGGCCGAGGCCGACCAGTTGCGCCGGGCCATGGGCTCCAAGCGGTCGACGGAGAAGATGCGACGGCTGCGGATGCGGTTCTATTCCGGCATGGCCGAACTCCACGGCATCACCGGGGAGGTGGCCGACCGGATCTACGAGAAGCTGGAGGCGTTCGCCAATTTCGGCTTCCCCGAGAGTCATTCGCTCAGTTTCGCCTCGCTGGTGTTCTACTCCTCGTGGTTCAAGCTGCACCACCCGGCGGCGTTCTGCGCGTCGCTGCTGCGGGCTCAGCCCATGGGGTTCTACTCCCCGCAGTCACTGGTCGCCGACGCCCGCCGGCACGGGGTCGTCGTGCACGGCCCCTGCGTCAACGCCGGCCTCGCCCACGCCACACTCGAGAACCGCGGACTGGAGGTCCGGCTCGGGTTGGGCGCGGTCCGTCACATCGGCGACGACCTGGCCGGGCGCATCGTCGCGGAACGTCAGTGCGCCGGTCCCTACTCGTCGCTGCTGGATCTGACCGGGCGGGTGCAGCTTTCGGTTCCGCAGGTCGAGTCGCTGGCCACCGCCGGGGCGCTGGGGTGCTTCGGCGTCGCTCGGCGTGCGGCGCTGTGGGCGGCTGGTGCAGCGGCCGCCGAACGTCCCGACCGGCTGCCCGGGGTGGGGTCGTCCTCCCACGTCCCGGAGTTGCCGGGCATGAGCGCGGTGGAACTGGCCGCAGCCGATGTCTGGGCCACCGGCATCTCCCCGGACAGCTTCCCGACGCAGTTCCTGCGCGGTGACCTGGACGCGCTCGGTGTGGTCCCGGCCGAGAAGTTGCTGGGGGTGCCCGACGGCACCCGCGTACTGGTCGCCGGTGCGGTGACCCATCGGCAGCGGCCGGCGACGGCGCGGGGGGTGACGTTCATGAACCTCGAGGACGAGACCGGCATGGTCAATGTGCTGTGCAGTCCCGGGGTGTGGGCTCGGCACCGGCGCCTGGCGCAAACGGCCAGTGCGCTGCTGATCCGCGGACAGGTGCAGAACGCCACTGGGGCGGTGACGCTGATGGCCGAACGCATGCGTCCCATCGCGATGAGCGTCGACTCCCGTTCGCGAGACTTCCGATAGCGGGACTTCCCGCTAGGTAGTCTCGCGCCATGACCGTGAACCTGACCGCCGACGAAGTGCTGACCACCACCCGTTCGGTGCGCAAGCGCCTCGACTTCGACAAGCCGGTGCCCCGCGAGGTGCTGATGGAGTGCCTGGACATCGCGTTGCAGGCTCCCACCGGCTCCAACGCCCAGGGCTGGCAGTGGGTGTTCGTCGAGGACCCGGCAAAGAAGACGGCGCTCGCCGACATCTACCGGGCCAACGCCACCTCGTATCTCGAGCAGCCCAAGCCGGTGCGCGGGGACATCCGCGACGAGCAGATGGACGCGGTGATGAGTTCGGCCATGTACCTCAACCAGAACATGGAGTACGCCCCGGTGATGATGATCCCCGTGCTGGAGGGCCGCCCGGAGCGCGCCGAAGCCGGTGTGCAGGCGTCGTTCTGGGGATCGCTGCTGCCGGCGGCGTGGAGTTACATGCTGGCATTGCGGTCCCGCGGACTGGGCTCGGCGTGGACCACGTTGCATCTCATCGGCGACGGAGAGAAGCAGGCCGCCGAACTTCTCGGCATCCCTTTCGATCGCTACACCCAGGGCGGACTGTTCCCGATCGCCTACACCAAGGGCACTGACTTCAAACTGGCCAAGCGCCTGCCCGCCGAGCAGCTGACCCATTGGGACAGTTGGTGATTCGCGTCTAGACGGCCCCGGCGAAGCCGTTCTGACGCCACGCCTCGTACGCCGCGACAGCTGCGGCGTTGGACAGGTTCAGCGACCGCCGCCCGGCGAGCATCGGGATGCGTACCTGTTCGGTGATGTGCGGGTCTGCCAGCGCCGC
>CAIOYU010000365.1 GCA_903862565.1 uncultured Actinomycetes bacterium
CCCACGAAACCGCGCCAAACCGTCGCCGGCTACACCTTGTCGGACCGCAGCATGTTGCGCAACACGTACTGCAGGATGCCGCCGTTGCGGTAGTAGTCGGCCTCTCCGGGGGTGTCGATCCGGACGACGGCGTCGAACTCGACCTTCGAGCCGTCGGCCTTGGTGGCCGTGACGTGAACGGTCTTCGGGGTCTTGCCCGAGTTGAGCTCCTCGATCCCGGTGATGTCGAACACCTCGGTGCCGTCCAGCTTCAGCGACTTCGCCGACTCCCCGGCGGGGAACTGCAGCGGGATCACACCCATGCCGATGAGGTTCGAGCGGTGAATGCGCTCGAAGGACTCGGTGATCACCGCGCGCACGCCGAGCAGGCTGGTGCCCTTTGCCGCCCAGTCCCTGGATGAGCCGGACCCGTATTCTTTGCCGCCGAGCACCACGAGTGGGATGTGCTGTGCCGCATAGTTCTGCGCAGCGTCGTAGATGAACGCCTGCGGTCCGCCCGGCTGGGTGAAGTCGCGGGTGTAGCCGCCGGAGGGGACCTCGCCCAGTCCGGCGAGTACCTGGTTGCTCAGCCGGATGTTGGCGAAGGTGCCGCGGATCATCACCTCATGGTTGCCGCGCCGAGAGCCCAGCGAGTTGAAGTCCGCCGGCTGCACGCCGTTGGCCTCCAGGTACTGCGCCGCCGGCGTGCCCTTCTTGATGCTGCCTGCAGGGGAGATGTGGTCGGTGGTCACCGAATCGCCCAGCAGTGCAAGGACTCTGGCGCCCGTGATGTCGGCCACCGGCTGCGGATCGGCCGGCATTCCGTCGAAGTACGGGGGCTTGCGCACGTAGGTCGACTTGGGATCCCAGGCGAAGGTGTTGCCCGACGGGGTCGGCAGGTTCTGCCAGCGCTCGTCGCCCTTGAACACATCGGCGTAGCTGTCGGTGAACATCTTCCGGTTGATCGAGGACGCGATGGTCTCGTCGATCTCCTTCTGCGACGGCCAGATGTCCTTGAGGAAGACGTCGTTTCCGTCCTTGTCCTGCCCCAGCGGATCGGCTTCGAAATCGAAGTCCATGGTGCCGGCGATGCCATAGGCGATCACCAGTGGCGGGGAGGCCAGGTAGTTCATCTTCACGTCGGGGGAGATCCGGCCCTCGAAGTTGCGGTTGCCGGAAAGCACGGCCGCCACCGAGAGGTCGTTGTCGTTGATCGCCTTGGAGATCTCCTCGGGAAGTGGGCCGGTGTTACCGATGCAGGTGGTGCAGCCGTAGCCACCCAGGTAGTAGCCCAGCTTCTCCAGATATGGCCAGAGGCCGGCCTTCTCGTAGTAGTCGGTGACGACCTGCGAGCCGGGCGCCATGTTGGTCTTGACCCACGGCTTGGTGGTCAGCCCCTTCTCGACGGCCTTCTTGGCCAGCAGTGCTGCGCCGAGCATGACCGACGGGTTGGAGGTGTTGGTGCACGAGGTGATGCCGGTGACGACGACGGCGCCGTGATCGAGCACGAACTCGCCACGCTCGGAAGACTTCACCACCACCGGCTTGGACGGCCGGCCGTGCGAGCCGTTGGCTGCCGACGGCCGCATGTCGACCGCACCGTTGTCGGCGAAGGACAGCGCAGCGGGATCGCTGGCAGGGAAGGACTCCTCGTCGGCCTCGTCGAGTTTGGTGTGGGGAGTCGGCAGGTTCTCCTCGACGTAGTTGTGAATGTCCTTGCGGAAAGCGTTCTTTGCATCGGTCAGCTCGATGCGGTCCTGCGGGCGCTTGGGCCCGGCGATCGAGGGCACCACGGTGGAGAGGTCCAGTTCCAGGTACTCGGAGAACTTCGGCTCGTGATCGGCGTCATGCCACATGCCCTGGGTCCTGGCGTAGGCCTCGACCAGAGCGAGCTGCTCATCGGTGCGGCCGGTCAGCCGCAGGTAGTTGATGGTCTCCTCGTCGATGGGGAACATCGCTGCGGTGGAACCGAATTCAGGGCTCATGTTGCCCAGGGTGGCCCGGTTGGCCAGCGGCACCTCAGCCACGCCCTTGCCGTAGAACTCGACGAACTTGCCGACCACGCCGTGCTTGCGCAGCATGTCGGTCACGGTGAGCACGACGTCTGTGGCCGTCACGCCCGGCTTGATCTCGCCGGTCAGCTTGAAGCCGACGACGCGGGGGATGAGCATCGACACCGGCTGGCCCAGCATCGCGGCCTCGGCCTCGATACCGCCCACGCCCCAGCCGAGCACACCGAGGCCGTTGACCATGGTGGTGTGGCTGTCAGTACCAACGCAGGTGTCGGGATAGGCGACCTGGATCTCTTCCCCCCCAGCTTCGCCCGCCCGACCGCGGACCATGGTGACCCGCGCCAGGTACTCGATGTTGACCTGGTGCACGATGCCGGTGCCCGGTGGAACCGCCTTGAAGTCGTCGAAGGCACCCTGGCCCCAACGCAGGAACTGGTA
Source organism: uncultured Actinomycetes bacterium (assembly GCA_903862565.1). Taxonomy (GTDB): domain Bacteria; phylum Actinomycetota; class Actinomycetes; order Mycobacteriales; family Mycobacteriaceae; genus Mycobacterium. The sequence continues at coordinate 2,430 of CAIOYU010000365.1, forward strand.
ACGCTCGCCGTTCCGCTCGTACTCGAGTTCGACGTTGCGCTCGTAGGCGCCGGCGTTGCCGAAGAAGTCGAGGATCACCGAGTGGTCGATGACCAGTTCGGCGGGCGCCAACGGGTTGACCTTGTCGGGGTCGCCGCCGAGGGCCGCGACGGCCTCGCGCATGGTCGCCAGGTCGACGATGCAGGGCACGCCGGTGAAGTCCTGCATGATCACCCGGGCCGGGGTGAACTGGATCTCGATGCTCGGCTGTGCCGAGGGATCCCAGTTCGCGATGGCCTCGATGTGCTCCTTGGTGATGTTCGCGCCGTCCTCGGTGCGAAGCAGATTCTCGGCGAGGACTTTAAGGCTGTAGGGCAGCTTCTCGGTGCCGGGAACCGCGTCGAGACGGTAGATCTCGTAGCTGTTGTCCCCGACCTTCAAGGTGTCGCGGGCCCCGAAAGAGTTCTTAGACGAACTTGCGCTGCTCACATCAACTCCAGGCGTCGTGGTCCCGTCAACGGTTGGCGGGCCAGTCGGATAGTAAAGGTTGTGCCTCCTCCGGGAGGAGGCATATCCAGTCTCGTCCTCGTCGGCGCGTGCTGCCACCCCCGGGTGACGGGCGCGGTACGGTCAGGGATTGTGACTATCCTGCATCCGCCGACCTGGATCCCGGTGGAGGTGTGCACTGCAGTTGGCCTCCCGATGTCCACCCAGTTGGACACTTGTATGGACAAGGTGAAGGCCGACCTCGCCGCCGACGGTGTCGCCGCCCCGGCCGCTGACGTCGCCGGCTTGCAGGAGGTGGTCGCGGGCGCCCGCGACCAGGGCATCGACCTCAAGGTCGTGGTCATGGAGAAAAGCCCGATCATCGACACCCCACTCCGGGACATCGCCACCCAGGTGGGGGAGGCCAATCCCGAGTCGACCGTCCTGGTGATCAGCCCGGGCTGGGCCGGTAGTTACAGCAAGACCTACGACCGCGTGCTGCTGGAAGCGGGGCAGGATCTCGTCAAGCTCACTCCTGATCCGGTTCAGGGTGCGCGGGATTTCGTCGGCCAGTTGAATACCCCGATTTTCCCCTGGACCGGATTCACCATCTTCCTGGTGCTCGGGGTGGCCGCCGCAGCGGTGGCCACGCGGGTTTTGCAACGCTGGGCAAACCGGCAACGACCTGCGCAAACGCAATCTGAAAAGGCCGTATAACCGGCTCGGACATTTCATTCCGATCACTTTCCGGTTACATCACTCGAATTACAAACTTGTAATTCTTGCCTCCCGTTTCATCGGCGACAAGTGTGACGTACGGTGCAAGTGTCGCCATTGTTATTGGAGTGACTTATGTGACTTAAGTTACTCGTGTGGCGCACCGGTGAAGCACTGCCCGTGAAGCTAGGAGCCCCAGCCAGATGAGACCTCGTATGAGACCTCGTATGAGAGGGCCAGTGGCGCTTGCCCTCGGCGTCGTCATGACGTTCTCGCTTCCCGGACTGGCGGTGTCGGGATTGGCGCACGCCGAACCGGACGGTCTGGCGGCCCTAGTCGCCGACGTCGCCGAGGCGAATCAGCGCCTCGAGGACATTGCTGCCAAGGTCCAGACCGAGCAGGAGAGCGTCAACAAGGCGATCCTCGACGTGCAGGACGCCCGTGATGCCGCGGCGCAGGCCCAACAGGACGTGGACGCCAGCCAGCAGGCCGTGAAGGACGCCACCGCCGCGATCACCGCCGCTCAGCGGCGGTTCGACACCTTCGCGGCTGCCACCTACGTGAACGGGCCCTCGGCCTCGCTGGTGATGGCGCTCACCCCCGACGAGATCGTCTCGACCGCGACGGCCAGCCAGACGCTGGCGTTGAGTTCGGAAAATGCACTGTCCGGCCTGCGCCGGGCCCGCACCGAGGTCGTGAACAAGGACGCGGCCGCCCGGCAGGCCAAGCAGAAGGCCGACCTGTCCGTTGAAGCCGCCCAGGGCAGCCAGGACGCCGCAGTGGAGGCGTTGCGCAGCGCTCAGGAGACTTTCCGCGATCAGCAGGCCGAGATCGACCGGCTCGCCGCGGAACGCAAGGTCGCCCAGGAGAGACTCCAAGCCGCACGCGCCTGGTCGGCCCCGGCTGCACCCGTAGCGGCGCCCGCCGGGTCGGCCGCGGCCGTCGCCGAAGGCGCTGTGCCCCAGGCTGCCCCGGCTCCCGAGGTCGCCGAAGCTCCGATCTCCCAGGAGGCAGGGGTCGTCGAGGGTGTACCGGGTGCGGTTGCGGGCGAGTCCGCCTCGGATCGCTGGGATCCGGCGGCGTCGTCCGCCGACCCGGCGGGGGTCAAGGTCCCCTACGGCGTGCCGTCGGAATGGGACCTGACCCTGCCGGCGGTCCCGAGCGCGTTCCTGTCCGGTGACCCGGTCCAGATCATCAACGGGGTCCTGGGCATCGCTCAGAACTCGGTGAAGACGACCCAGAAGCTGGGCAAGCAGTTCCTGCAGAAGCTGGGCATCCTCAAGCCGGACTCCACGGGCATCAACAACGGCCAGATTCCGTTCGTGTACGGCAACCAAGCCATCGAGTACGTCATCAAGCGCGGCATGTCGGCAATCGGCACGCCTTACTCGTGGGGCGGCGGTAACGCCAACGGTCCGAGCAACGGCATCGACGAAGGCGCCGGCACGGTCGGATACGACTGCTCTGGTCTTGTTCTCTACGCCTTCGCCGGGGCCGGCATCAAGTTGCCGCACTACTCGGGCTCGCAGTATCAGATGGGCCGACAGATCCCGTCGTCGCAGATGCGCCGCGGTGACGTCATCTTCTACGGCCCGGGTGGCTCCCAGCACGTTGCGATCTACCTGGGCAACAACCAGATGCTCGAGGCGCCGTACACCGGTGCCACCGTCCGCGTCGCCCCAGTTCGTACCGGCGGCATGACGCCGTTCGTCGTGCGCTATATCGAGTGGTGAGGCGAACAACCATGTCTGGAACGGTGTCTGTTGCGGTGTCCCGCGCGATGCGCGCGGCGGGGGCACTGCTGGTCGCGATCAGCCTCGCGCTGGGCGGTGCGTCGACGGCGGCAGCCGACGAACCGTGGGACCCCACCCTGCCCAAGATCCTCAGTGCCGGGGCACCGGGTGATCCGGTCGCGGCCGCGCAGGCATCGCTGGCCTTCACACAGCAGGCCGCGCAGACCACCATGGACCTCGGTCGCAAGTTCCTGTCCGGTCTGGGCATCGGCGGCAGTCCGGCGGCACAGCCGGGCGGGCGGGTCCGCGGGCCGCAGGCCGTCGAGTACGTGATTCGCCGGGGCGGCTCTCAGCAGGGCGTCCCGTACTCCTGGGGTGGGGGAGCGATCAACGGACCCAGCGCCGGCGTCGACCAGGATGCCGGAAAGGTCGGGTACGACTGCTCGGGCTTCGTCCGGTACGCCTTCGCCGGCGTCGGGGTGTTGTTGCCCAAATACTCCGGAGACCAGTACACCGCGGGCCGGCACGTCCTGGCCTCGCAGGCGAAGCGGGGCGACCTGATCTTCTACGGTCCGGGCGGCTCCCAGCACGTCACCATCTACCTCGGCAACGGGCAGATGCTCGAGGCGTCATCGGGCGCCGGCCGGGTCACCGTCAGCCCCGTGCGCACCGCCGGGATGTCGCCGTATCTGACCCGCATCATCGAGACCTGACAGTCGGGCGTCGCACGGACCCGATTGTCTCGCTCCTGCGCCTCGTGCCTTGGCGGCGTCGTCGTCTCGACGCCAGTTCGGCCCCCGGGGGCGCGCCGGGGAACGGGCCACATCGACGGATTTCTAAACGCCTGGAATAGTTGTCGGCAAGCGCGCCGCTGCCCGAATGGCCGTGCCGACCAAGCGTGCCAACCGAGTTTTGTGCAGACCAAGTTTGTGGAGGAAGTTGATGACGTCACCCGGAGGCTATAGCTCCTCGAGTGCCACCACCGCAGTCGTGCAGTCCAGCAGCAACGGGCTGGCTGCTGAGGTGCAGACGCTGGAGCGGGCGATCTTCGAGGTCAAGCGCATCATCGTGGGCCAGGACCAACTCGTCGAGCGGATCCTCGTGGGCCTGCTCGCCAAGGGCCACGTGCTGCTCGAGGGCGTTCCGGGTGTGGCCAAGACGCTGGCGGTGGAGACCTTCGCCAAGGTGGTCGGCGGAACGTTCGCCCGCATCCAGTTCACCCCCGACCTGGTGCCCACCGACATCATCGGTACCCGCATCTACCGCCAGGGCCGCGAGGAGTTCGACATCGAACTCGGTCCCGTGGTGGTCAACTTCCTGCTCGCCGACGAGATCAACCGCGCGCCGGCGAAGGTCCAGTCCGCGCTGCTGGAGGTCATGGCCGAGCGAAAGATCTCCATCGGCGGCCAGACCTACCCGCTGCCCAAGCCATTCCTGGTGATGGCCACGCAGAACCCGATCGAGAACGAGGGCGTGTACCCGCTCCCGGAGGCGCAGCGAGACCGCTTCCTGTTCAAGATCAACGTCGAGTACCCCTCGCCGGAAGAAGAACGCGAGATCATCTACCGGATGGGTGTCACCCCGCCCGAGCCCAAGCAGATTCTCGACACCGGCGAACTGCTGCGCCTGCAGGACGTGGCCGCGAACAACTTCGTCCATCACGCCCTCGTCGACTACGTGGTGCGTGTCGTGACCGCCACCCGCGTGCCCGAGCAGTTCGGTATGCCCGACGTCAAAGCGTGGGTGGCGTTCGGCGCTTCGCCGCGTGCGTCGCTGGGCATCATCGCCGCCTCACGGGCGCTGGCACTGGTTCGCGGCCGGGATTATGTGGTGCCGCAGGACGTCGTCGATGTGATCCCCGACGTGCTTCGCCACCGCCTCGTGCTGACCTACGACGCGCTGGCAGACGACGTCAAGGCCGAGACCGTAATCGCCCGCATCCTGCAGACCGTCGGACTCCCGCAGGTCAATGCCGTTCCGCAGCAAGGGCATTCGGTGCCTCCGGTCGGCGCCGCACCGCCGATGCCGGCACCGGGGATGCAGCCCCCCGTCGGCGCGCAGCCGCCGGCCATGCCAAGCGCTCGGTGAGCGGGTCCGCATCCGCCTCTGAGGCGGCCGGTCAGCCGCGGGCAGTCCACCCGCCGTCGTTCGAGCGGGGTGAGATCGGTGATGCCAAGCTCTCGGCGGCCTTGCGCACCCTTGAGCTCACCGTCAAGCGCCGACTCGACGGTGTCCTGCAGGGCAACCACCTCGGCCTGATTCCCGGCCCCGGCTCGGAGCCGGGGGATTCCCGGATGTACCAGCCCGGCGACGACGTGCGCCGGATGGACTGGTCGGTCACCGCCCGCACCACGCACCCGCACGTCCGGCAGATGGTCGCCGACCGTGAGCTGGAAACCTGGATGGTGGTCGACATGTCGGCCAGCATGGACTTCGGCACGGTCGGCTGCGAGAAACGCGACCTCGTTGTCGGTGCCGCTGCGGCCATCACCTATCTCAACAGTGGCGGCGGTAACCGGATCGGTGCACTGATCGCCAACGGAGAGAAGGTGATTCGCCTCCCGGCCCGGTCCGGACGGCAGCACGAGCAGACACTGTTGCGTGCCATCGCCACCTGCCCGCGGGCACCGCTGGGGGTGCGGGGCGATCTGGCCTCGGCCATCGATGCGCTACGCCGGCCCGAACGTCGCCGCGGCATGGCCGTCGTCATCAGCGACTTCCTCGGTCCGATCAACTGGATGCGGCCCCTGCGCGCCATCGCCGCCCGCCACGAGGTGCTGGGCATCGAGGTTCTCGACCCGCGCGACGTGGAACTGCCCGACGTCGGCGACGTGATCCTGCAGGACACCGAGACCGGTGTCACGCGGGAGTTCACCATCGATGCCCAACTACGCGACGACTTCGCCCGCGCGGCCGCCGCCCACCGCCAGGAGGTGGCGCGCACTCTGCGGCGGTGCGGGGCGCCGCTGATGACGCTGCGCACCGACCGGGACTGGATCGCCGACATCGTGCGGTTCGTCGCCTCGCGGCGCCGTGGGGCCCTGGCGGGCAGTCAGTGAACACGAGCCTCGAGGACCGCCGATGACCCTGCCACTGTTCGGGCCCATATCGCTCACCGACTTCGCCCATCCCTGGTTCTTTCTGCTGCTGATCGGCGTTGCCGCCCTGGCCGCGTACTACGTCTATGTCCAGATCGCCCGGCGCAAGCGCATCCTGCGCTTCGCCAACATGGAAATGCTGGAAAGCATTGCCCCCAAACGGCCCAACCGATGGCTGCGCTACCTGTCGGCGATCCTTCTGCTGTGCTCGTTGGTGATGCTGACCATCGCCATGGCGGGGCCGCGCAATGATGTGCGCGTCCCGCGCAACCGCGCGGTGGTGATGCTCGTGATCGATGTCTCCCAGTCGATGCGGGCCACCGACGTCGAACCGAGTCGCCTGGTGGCCGCCGAGGAGGCCGCCAAGCAGTTCGCCGACCAACTCACCCCCGGAATCAATCTTGGCCTGATCGCCTACGCGGGAACCGCCACGATGCTGGTGTCGCCGACGACCAACCGGGAGCCGACCAAGCTCGCCCTGGACAAGCTCCAACTGGCCGACCGCACTGCCACCGGTGAGGCGATTTTCACTGCGCTGCAGGCCATCTCCACCGTCGGCGCCGTCATCGGCGGGGGCAAGGAGGGCGAGAATCCGCCGGGGCACATCGTGCTGATGTCCGACGGCAAGGAAACAGTCCCGTCCAACCCGGACAACCCAAAGGGTGCCTTCACCGCCGCCCGTACGGCCAGGGAGCAGCAGATCCCGATCTCGACCGTGTCGTTCGGAACCCCCTACGGCTACGTCGAGATCAACGACCAGCGCCAGCCGGTGCCGGTCGACGAGGAAACCCTCAAGAAGATCGCCGAACTGTCCGACGGCAATCACTACAGCGCCGAGAACCTCCAGCAGCTCAAGGAGGTTTTCACCCAGGTCCAGGACCAGATCGGCTTCGAGACCGTCAAGGGCGATGCCAGCGTCGGCTGGCTGCGGTTGGGTTCGCTGCTGCTGGCAGTCGCCGCGGTGACGGCGTTGCTGTTCAACCGCCAACTCCCGGGCTGATCCCCGCGAGCCTGATTTCGGGCTCGTACGGGTGAGGCACTAAGTTGGCGGGCATGAGCGAAACCTCTACCGAGAGCCGCGCCGGGGGCGGCAAACCGCCGTTCGTCTCGCGTTCGGTGCTGGTCACCGGCGGTAACCGCGGCATCGGTCTGGCCATTGCCCGGCGCCTGGCCGCGGACGGACACAAGGTGGCGGTCACCCACCGCGGATCCGGCGCACCCGAGGGACTGTTCGGCGTCGAATGTGACGTCACCGACAGCGCAGCCGTCGACCGCGCCTTCACGGAGATCGAGGCGCACCAGGGGCCCGTCGAGGTGCTGGTGTCCAACGCCGGCATCACCGCCGACGCGTTTCTCATGCGGATGACCGAGGAGCGGTTCCAGAAGGTCATCGACGCCAACCTCACCGGGGCGTTCCGGTTGGCGCAGCGCGCGTCGCGCAGCATGCAGAAAAACCGATTCGGCCGGATGATCTTCGTGGGCTCGGTCTCGGCCACCTGGGGCATCGGCAACCAGGCCAACTACGCCGCCTCCAAAGCCGGCCTCATCGGCATGGCCCGCTCGATCTCTCGCGAGCTTTCCAAGGCCGGGGTCACCGCGAACGTGGTGGCGCCCGGCCTGATAGACACCGACATGACGCGCGACATGGACGAGAGGGTCCGCAAGGGCGCTCTGGAGTTCATCCCCGCGAAGCGGATCGGTACCGCCGAGGAAGTCGCCGGGGCTGTCAGCTTCCTGGCCTCGGAGGACGCGGGGTACATCGCCGGCGCGGTGATCCCGGTCGACGGCGGCATGGGCATGGGGCACTAGACCGCCTTCGCGGCGGTGACCCCAACCCTTTCGACAGACGCAGAAGAAAAGGACTGACATGGCAGGGATTCTCGAAGGCAAGCGCATCCTCGTGACGGGGATCATCACCGACTCCTCGATCGCGTTCCACATCGCCCGCGTCGCCCAGGAGGCCGGCGCGGATGTGGTCTGCACGGGTTTCGGCCGGCTGCGACTGATCCAGCGCATCATCGGCCGACTGCCGAATCCCGACGTGCCGTTGCTCGAACTCGACGTGCAGGATCAGGAGCACCTGGACTCCCTGGCCGACCGAGTCACCGAGGTGATCGGTGAGGGCAACCGCCTGGACGGCGTCGTGCACTCCATCGGCTACATGCCGCCGAGTGGCATGGGCATCAACCCGTTCTTCGACGCGCCCTACGAGGACGTCGCCAAGGGCATCCACATCTCGGCGTTCTCCTACGCCTCGCTGGCCAAAGCCGTGCTGCCGATCATGAATCCCGGCGGCGGCATCGTGGGCATGGACTTCGACCCCACCCGGGCGATGCCCGCCTACAACTGGATGACGGTGGCCAAGAGCGCACTGGAGTCGGTCAACCGGTTCGTCGCCCGTGAGGCCGGCAAGGTCGGTGTGCGCTCCAATCTCGTTGCGGCCGGGCCGATCCGGACCCTCGCGATGAGCGCCATCATGGGCGGCGCGCTCGGCGACGAGTTCAAGGACGAGATGAAGATGCTCGAAGACGGCTGGGACCAGCGCGCACCGATCGGTTGGGACATGAAGGATCCGACGCCGGTCGCGAAGACCGTGTGCGCCCTGCTCTCCGACTGGCTGCCCGCCACCACCGGGACGATCGTCTACGCCGACGGCGGCGCCAGCACCCAGCTGTTCTGATGAGCGCTTGCGCGAAGACCGAACAGTTCGACGCCCTGCTGCTGCTGTCCTTCGGCGGCCCCGAAGGTCCCGACGATGTCATGCCGTTCCTCGAGAACGTCACCCGTGGACGCGGTATCCCGCGCGAACGCCTGGAATCGGTCGCCGAGCACTATTTGCACTTCGGCGGTGTCTCGCCGATCAACGAGATCAACCGGGCGCTGATCGAACAGATACGGTCCGAACTCGCCGAGCGTGGCGAGGACCTGCCGGTGTATTTCGGCAACCGGAACTGGGATCCGTTCGTCGAGGTGACCGTGGAGGCGATGAAAGCCGACGGGATAACCCGCGCAGCGGTTTTCAGCACCTCGGCCTGGGGTGGCTACTCCGGTTGTACGCAGTACCAGGAGGACATCGCCCGGGCCCGGGCAGCCGTAGGGGAGTCCGCGCCGGAACTGGTCAAGCTGCGCCAGTACTTCGATCACCCCCTGCTGATCGCGATGTTCGCCGACGCGGTTACCGAGGCCGCCGCGACACTGCCTGAGGAACTGCGATCCGACGCCAGGCTGGTCTTCACCGCTCATTCGATCCCGCTGCGTGCAGTGGACCGCTGCGGGCCCAGTCTCTACCCGCGCCAGGTGTTGTACGCCTCCGGACTCGTCGCCGCCGCCGCGGGATATCCCGAGTACGACGTGGTGTGGCAGTCGCGGTCCGGTCCGCCTCAGGTGCCGTGGCTGGAACCCGATGTGGGCGATCATCTTTCGGCACTGGCGGACGCCGGCACCAAAGCCGTCATCGTGTGCCCGGTCGGGTTCGTCGCGGACCACATCGAGGTGATCTGGGACCTCGACAGCGAATTGGCCGAACAGGCCGAGGAACTCGGGGTGGCACTCGCCCGCGCGACGACGCCGAACGCGCAGCCACGGTACGCGAAGCTGGCGCTCGACCTGCTCGACGAACTGCGCGAGGGCCGCGAACCCGCCAGGGTCCGCTCCGAACTGGCTGGGGCCGAACCTGTTCCAGGCTACGGCTGCAGCGTCAACGGACGGTTCTGTACGGCCGACTGCGAAGCGAGTGCCGCAGCGGCACCGACGGGCCGGCCGCGCGGCTGACTCTGTTCCGCTGCAGTCCTTTGGTCAACTCAGACTGACTCTTGCCTCAGTCAGCCCAGGCCGACTGCAGAATCGCCCCGACCGCCGCCGAACGCGCGGCGCGCACCACCGAGGCCAGCGGGAGCAGTGCGGAGTCGGCGATGCGGGCCTCGGAGGAACTCTGGGTGCCGATCGTCGTGAACCCACTGCTGACGGTGATGATGGCGTCGACGTGGGCCGCCGTGGACAGCACCCGAATCGCACGTATGGGGGCGTGATCGGGTGCGCGGTGATGCTGGGTGGCCGCGAGTATCTCCTCGACCAGGGAACGGGGATCCTCTTCCCCGCGGCCGGTCAATCGCAGGGCGCTGAGGGTGTCGGCGGCTGAACGGACCGCCGACCGCAGGGCGTACTCGGCCTCACCGAGGTCGGGGTAATCGGGAGCAGGGCCGCCCGGCAGGGAATAGACCGACCAGGACAGCGTCTCCGGATCGTCTTCGTCCTCGAAGGCGGGGATCACGCCGACGGCCTGACCGTCGGGTGCCCCAACGACGACAGACTCACCGACGGCCAGTGCATCGGCGGCGAACTGGGTACCCGGCGGCAGACCCCGGACGTCGCCCGGCACCGGCAGCAGCAGAGCCAGGGAGGGGCGCGCCGGCCATCGGTCGGCGGGTTCGAAGCGGCCCGGCCGTGGCCCGATCGCGGTGCGCACCGTTTGCAGCAGCGACATCGCTCCGGCACTGTCGACATCCGGCCACGGCAGTCCGGTCCGGCCTGCCGCCACAGCGTCATAGGCGATCACCGAATGTCTTGGCGCCCAATCGCTTAGCGCGTCGAGAACATCATCGGGCGCAGCCCGGCCGGCGAGCCAGGCGTTGGCCCACACAGACAGTGAAACGCTCGGGCACCACATGATGCTGGAGAGTGTAATTGGTCGGCCGCCCGTCGGTCGCGGCGTCGCCGGACAGCCG